>CAZCGB010000019.1:0-13366 GCA_964498045.1 uncultured Isosphaeraceae bacterium | reverse complement strand
CGCTCATTCGGTCGCCCACGCGCACGATGGGGCCGGCGCCGATGGGGGAGTCATGGGGGAACGAACGTGAATTCTCCAGGCAGATCAGCCGCGCGTTCTTCGGCACCGTGCGGTTCCTGCACGCGGCGATCGCGCCGATGAACCCCACTTCCTCCGCGCGGGTCAGCAGCACGCCGACGTGTTCGCAGCCCTTGACCTCGCGCACCGCATCCAGCGCGCTGAGCGCGGCGGCGACCGCGGCAAGGTCATCGCATGCGTGCGTGCGCAGCAGGCCCTTCTCGATCCTTGGCACTGATCCCGTCTCATGCTCGAACGCCCAGCAGCCGACGTCGCCGTGCCGAAGGAGATCGGTTGCCTTCTCCAACCGGGCCGTCACGCGCTTGAAGGGCTTTGCCGTCGAATCGAGCGAGCGAATGCGGGCCGCATGACGGTGATCGTGCTGATCGAAGATGTCGATTGCCGCGGCATTGAAGTACGGGTCGTGCACGCCTCCGCGAAATTCCATCTCGACGTGTCGGGGATCAATGATCGATCGCACGACGAAGGCGGGATGGTCGAGATGAGCGGTGATGAACAGGGGAGCAGCCCGTCGCTTGCCGCGTGATGCCGAGGCGCGCGTGATGAGCATGTTCCCCGAGCGGTCGCGCGCCAGTTTCAGGTTGCGGCGCTTGGCCGCCCATCCGCGGACCCACTCCACGACGCGCGATTCTCGGCCGGCGGCAGTGGGAAGGGCCGTGACATTCTTCAACAATTGTTCCGCAACGCTGCGCCGGGACTTCTGCTGTTCCGCGATGTGCGATCCACGGCGTGGGTTGGAGGTCATGATCGCATGGTAACTTGGGCCATTTTCGGCACACATCTGAAAGGGGCTTGCAGAAGGGGGAACACGTTCTCGGCCTGTGCGGCAAAACGGGGCCGTTTGAGTTCACCCCAAATAAAGTCGTATTCGCAACCATTGCCAGCTTCATGGGTTATATTCACAGTCGCAGCGATTCCCCCTTCCTTTTTGACCAGAAACTGCGACAATAGGCATCTCTCTTTCCATGCTTGCGCCTTTTGGGGCAGCCGTGGTCAGACCTCAACTCCAGCTGGTTCAAACTTTAGAAACGTCAACAGGAGAAAGATTCATGATTCGTAAGTCTTTAGCAGTACTCGGCGCGGCGGTGACGCTGGTGGCCGCTTCGACGGCCAGCGCGCAAGTTTGTCCTGCCAAGGCTGCGCTGCCCAACAACGGCGGCACATCCGGCAACGCCCGATGCCCATCGACACGCTACGCCGCTTCGCGCGCCATCTGGCTGATCACGCCGGCCGAGATGGCTGCCGCTGGTTATGTCAATGGTGCGACATTCACCTCCATCGGCTGGAACTACCAGACCGCGCCTGGAGTCGCTGGCACCGGCAACCTGGTCGTGATGATGGAAAACACGGCCGACACAACCAACACCAAGAGTACGGCTTGGGCGACCGCGACTACCGGCATGACCACGGTTCACTCGGCCAGCACCAATGTGCCTTCGGCGGTGGGCCCGTTCGACATCACGCTTTCCGGCGGTTCACCGTTCACCTACACCGGTGGCGGCCTGTATATCGCCTATGACTGGAGCGGCTACGTCGGGACGCTTTCCACCACGATGGTGGCCTGGTGCAACACGAGCCTGACCGGCGGCCTGCTCGGAGCCAACAGCGGTGCGGCCACGCTTGCAGCCAGCAACTTCCGTCCCGAGACGCGTCTCGATGGAGCCAACCTGCTTGGCGACGCGGCGGTCACCTATGTCTACGCGATGGGCGCATTGCCCTTCTGCACCATGCCTGGCACGCAGGTCATCAAGGCCAACATCGTGAACCGAGGCGCCAACGCCCAGGCGAGCGTGCCCGTCACGTTGAACGTCACCGGGGCCGATACCTTCACGGATACGCAGAACGCGCTGGCTGTCGCCGGCTGCGGCGGAACCGCGAGCGTGACCTTCCTGGCCTACGCCCCCAGCGCAAGCACCGGCGATGACATCATCACCGTGTCCGTGCCGGCAGATAGCGTCAACAGCAACAACAGCATGAGCAGGACGTTCAGCAAGACCACCAACGAAGCCAACTACAAGCACACTGGCGTGCCTGCCAGCGGCGGCGTCGGCGTCAATGGCATCTTGGGAGCCTTCGTGGCCAAATTCGACACGCCTGTGGCCAATACGATCACCGCTGTGAAGGTGGAATTCCCAATCTTCGCACCTCCGGTCCCGCCCGCTGTCGCCCCAACGTATAAGGTCGCCATTTACGGCGATTCCGGTTCGGGAACACCCAGCGCGACGCCGATCTATGTCGATGCCGTTGATAGCACGGTCAGCGCTGCTGGCCCGATCACGATCACTCTTCCGGCGCCGGTTGCGGTTGGGCCGGGCACTTTCTTTGTCGGTATTCAGCAGACCAACACCACCAACGCCGGCCTGGGTTACGACTCCGAATCGCCCATTCGCACGGGAACGTTCTTCTTTGCCACCGCTCTGCCGGTTGTCACCTGGAACGACTTCGCTCCGAACAATTCCTTCAAACTCAACATCGGCATCGTCCTTGGCACAGCCTGCGCAACTGCTCCGCCGTGCCCGGCTGACGTCAACGGCGACCACACCGTCGGCGTGGCCGACCTGCTGGCTGTGATCGGCAGCTGGGGTCCGTGCCCGGCTCCGCCGGCCCTCTGCCCGACCGACATCAACCACGACAACACCGTCGGCGTGGCCGACCTGTTGGCTGTGATCGGTGCGTGGGGCGCCTGCCCGTAATCGGCTCAGATCCACGATTACGGAATGTTGTTCATCAACGAGCCCGCCTTCACTGGCGGGCTCGTTTCTTTTTCTTCGCACTCTTCCTCACTACCGGCTTGCATCCGACGCATCCCAGCCGTCACAATGCGCTCAGGCGATTGTGCAGGGCGGCTGGTGCGGGCCAGATTTCGAGGAGAATGATCGATGCGAACCGCGATCCGTTCGTTTGTCCGTCCCGCGCTCGCCGCCGCCGCCGCGACCGCCAGCATGTCTCTGGCCACGACATCAGCCCGCGCCGCGGTGGAGGCCGCCATGCTCAACGCGCCGGGGTCCTCGGCCAGCATCAAGGTCACGCTCTCCATCACCACCGCGCTGGGAAGCAGCAGCGATGACGACACCAAGGTGGTCACCGTGCTCGGCTCTGCTCAATCGGCATTCAGCCCCAACACGCCCGCGTTCACGCAGTCGCAGCTCTACGGCATGACGATGAACCTCGGCACCACCACGTTCAATTTCCAGTTGTTCTGCATTCCGTTCTTCGGCTGCCAATCGCTCAACGTCAGCGTCAGCAACCTGCACTTCGACCTCGTGCCTTCCGCCTGCTCGCCGATCAACGGTGCGGGAACAGCCAGCTACGCCAACGCGGTGTTTCACGTGACCGGCGACTATGTCGCCAGCGGTCTGGCCAGCGCGAGCGGTCCCATCGACGCCACCAACACCGCGCCGTTCGGCGCGCGCGTGACCTATCCCGGCGCGGGACTGGTCAAACTCGATCAGCTCACCATCGCGAATCAGACATTCGTCGTGCCCGCCGCGAATCTTCCCGCAGGCGTCACCGCGCTGTCGTTCGTCATTGAAGCCAATCTCACCAACACGTCGTTCAGCGGACCGTATGTGGCGTCCGCGCTCAGCTTCGACGCCGATGGCGACGGCCAGTTCGACTTCTGCGACACCTGCACCGACACCGATGGCGACGGCCGCGGCAACCCCGGCTTCCCGGCCAACACCTGCGCGCTCGACAATTGCCCGAGCGCGGCGAACCCCTCGCAAAGCGATCACGACGGTGACGGCGTCGGCGATGCATGCGATTGCAACGCCGACATCGCGCCCATCGGCGCGACCAATCACAGCGTCGATGTCGCCGACTTGCTCGCCGTCATCACCGCGTGGGGCGCCTGCCCGGGGGGCGGAACCTGCCCGCAAGACATTGCGCCCGCTTCCCCCGCCGGCCTGGGCGATGGCGCCGTCAACGTCGCCGACCTGCTGACGGTGATCACCAACTGGGGTCCATGCCCGTAATACAGCACTGTTTGAGCGGACCGTCGCGGGCGAAGCAGCGGAGATGACTGTGTCGGCAGTATGATGTCGGCCAGAGGCGGCGCTCGCCGCGCCGGTGAAGTCCGGCCCAATCGTCACCCGAAAGAAGAGCAGAAAGGCCCAGTCATGGAGAATCGGAGCATTCGGATGCCGCGCGCCGCGGCGGTTGGAATCATTCTCGCCGCATGCGGTTCCGCCACATCGCACGCCGCCATCATCTATGTCGATGACACCGCCGTCGGCACCGGCGATGGAACCTCCTGGGCCAACGCCTACGCCAAGCTGCGGCCCGCGCTCAACAAGGCCAAAGCGGGCGATGAAGTGCGCATCGGCCAGGGCGTCTACTGCCCGGCGAATCCCGGGGGCTCGCGCAGCCTGTCCTTCGTGCTGCCGGCCGGCGCGTCGGTCGTCGGCGGGTTCGCAGGCGAAGGGGCAGAGGACCCCGACGCGTTCGATCCGCAGACCTATGTCACGATCCTCACCGGCGACATCAACGGCGATGACGATGCCGACTTCGCGAACAACGCCGACAACTGCATCCATGTCGTCACCGCCACAGCGGGCAATCGCTCGACCGTGCTGCGCGGCGTGACTGTGACTGCGGGCAACGCCGACGGCTCAGCCGACCCGTTCTCATTCGACAGCGTGGGCGGCGGCGTTCTGCTGGCTGACGGCGCTTCGCCTTCCATCCTTGATTGCGTGTTCGAGCTGAATCAGGCCACCTATGCGGGCGCGGCGATTCACGCACCCAAGGCCAGCCCGCTCGTGCGACGATGCATCATTCAGAACAATCAAAACACGCTCGAAAACTCGGAGGGCGGCGGCGCGGTCTTCGGCATCGGCTCGTTCGTGCAGCGCTGCGAATTCCTGGACAACGTCACAGGCAAGGCCGGCGGCGCGGTGAGCGGCAGCGGCATCAAGTTCGCCGACAGCCTGTTCAACGGCAATCAGGCCGGCGAGTCCGGCGGGGCCATCACCGGCAACAACCTGGACATCGGCGACTGCACGTTCACCGACAACTCCGCGATCGCCGGCGGGGCGCTGCGATGCAGCGATACCACCATCAAGAACAGCGACTTTGACACCAACAACGCCACCAACCGCGGCGGGGCGATCTGCAGCAACGCCTCCGACAGCACCTTGGCGATCGAGAACTGCACGTTCACGCTCAACATCGGCGGCTTGGGCGGCGCGATCGACACGCGCGGCGTGTTCACAGCCTACAACTGCCTCTTCGACCGCAACGGCACGGGCGTCAACGGCTATGACGGCGGAGCCATCGCCCTTCGCGGCACCAGCAACGTCGTCAACTGCACGTTCAGCAAGAACGCCGCCGCGCTCTGGGGCGGAGCCATCAGCCTCAACGACGGCACCGCCACCATCACCAACGGCCAGTTCACCGGAAACTCCGCCAACCAGGTCGGCGGCGCGATCCTCAACGACAACGGCACGCTGGACATCGACAACTGCACCATCGTCGGCAACAGCTGCCAGTTGCAGAACGGCAGCCCGGGCGGCGCGGTGCGAAACCGCGATCACGGAACCCTGCGCATCCACAACTCGCTGCTCTGGCTCAATGTCGCTGCCGGCAACTATTCGCAGAGCGCGCAGGTCTTCCGCGAGACCGGCAATCTGGTCATCGCCAACTGCAACATCCAGGGATGGACCGGCTCGCTGGGCGGCGTGAACAACACATCGAGCGATCCGCTCTTCGTCGATCCTGCAGGTCCGGACACAATCTTCGGAACGCCCGATGACGACGTGCAGCTGCAGAGCGCTTCGCCCGCGCGCAACACCGGCGACAACGCCCTGCTGCCGCGCGACACGCTGGACATCAACGGCGACGGCAACACGAACCAGCGCGTGCCATACGACCTTTCGGGAAACCGGCGCATCCGCCAGTCGATCGTCGATCGCGGAGCGTACGAGTTCGATCCGAACGCGCCGTGACCGGGGGAAAGCCGATCACGGGCACGCGCCCCAGTGTGAGATCACCGCAAGCAGGTCCGCGACGTTGACGGTGTCATCGTTGTTGATGTCGGCCGGGCAGTTGTTGGGGTTCGGGCACGGGCCCCAGCCGGAGATGACCGCGAGCAGGTCCGCGACGTTCACCGCGGAATTGCCGTTGACATCGCCCACGCACGCGGCCTGCACCCGATACACGCGCCCGCCGTTGCGGGCCAAGTAGTACAGCGCGCCGTCGCTGCCCACGCGCAGGTCGACCGGACCGGCCACATCCGACGCGAAGTCGTGCACGGTGTTGCTCACTGGGTCAAATCGCTTGATCCAGTTGAACACGTAATCGGCGAAGAAGTAGTCGTTGACGTACGCCGAGCCAAACGAGGGATTGCTGACGGTGTAGAACGCCCCGCCGGTGATGGCCCCTCCGGTGAAGCCAGCCAGGGGCGGCACACTTAGCGCGGCATTGGTGTGGTGGTAGTACACCATGGGAAGCGTGAAGTTCGGATTCGACGCCTGGTTGAACGGGCCTTCGGTGACGCTCCATCCGTAATTGGCGCCGGCGGCGCCGATGTTGATCTCCTCCCACGTGCCGTTGCCGACGTCATTGATGTACATGACGCTCGTGCCGGGCTTGAACGCGAAGGTGTACGGATTGCGCAGGCCTGCCGCCCAGATCGCGCGGTTGTCGCCGGACGTCGTTCCCCCGATGCCTGCGATGCTGGTCGGATTGTCTGAAGGAATCGGATTGGCGGGATCGGCGTTGAGGCGCAGCAACTTTCCAAGCCGATTGCCGATCGACTGCGCATTTGTGCCGTTGGCGTTCTCACCCACCGCGACATACAGCTTGCCATCGGGCCCGAAGTGCATTGCCCCGCCGTTGTGGTTGCCCGCGCCGAGATTCTCCAGCTCCATCAGCGGCACGAGGCTGCCGGCGACGGCGAGATCGCCCGTGGCGTTCGCCGTCACGCGCACGATGCGGTTGTGCGCCGCGGGAGTCGTCGTCGTGTAATACAGGTACACGTACCGGTTTGTCGCGTAGTTGGGATCGAACGCGATGCCCAGCATGCCTCGCTCGAAGAACGAATCGACCGTCACCGGCACATTGGCGAGGAAGTTCTGCTGCAGACGCGACCATGCCGTCGCGCCCGCGCCCTGATACACCTCGATCGTGCCGGCCTGCTCAAGCACGAAGAGCTTGCCGTCGGGCGCAAACTCCATCGCCGTGCCATTCGTGAGCGCCTGTGTGACGGCGAATTCGCTGAAACCCGCCGGTAGCGTCGCGGCGTGGCTGCATGTGGCGATGGTGAAGGTGAGCGCGATCGAGGACACGATCGGCCCGAGGATTCCTGGGCGCGGCATGAGTTTCTCCGGAACATCGACGTTTGGGCGGTCGTCAGCGAAACCATACGTCGCGACGCCGCGCGAAGCTGCATCATTCGCGCATGTCCGATGAAACCGAACCCCCACGGCGCAGGTGCTTTACCGATTCTTACGGACAGCTTCCCCAATGTGAGATCACCGACAGCAGGTCCGCAACGTTCACCTGGCCGTCGCCGGTGATATCGGACGGGCAGTTGCCGGGGTTGCCGCACGCGCCCCAGTCGGTGATCACCTGCAGCAGGTCGGCGACGTCGACGCTGTTGGAGCCGTTGATGTCGCCCACGCAGTCTGCGCCGCAGTCGATCACGCGGATCTTGACGCCGTCGATTCCGCCTTCAACCACATGCGCGGTGCCGTTGTCGGCCGCAGTGAAGCGCACGCGGAATTGCGCGCTGGGCGTGATGCCGGCGATCTGATCGATGCGCCATTCCTTTCGCACCCACGCCTGCGGCGTGCCGGTCGCCGTCTCAAGCGTCACCCAGTTTCCGCCGTTGTTGGAGGAAACCTGCACGAGTATGGTGTCGTCAGTTCCTGTTGAGACGAACCAGCGCCAGTACACGAGGCTTGCATCAGGCGCGCTGGCGTCCAGCAGCGGCGATGTAAGCGTGGTGCTTCCGCCATCAACGTCGAAATCGCCATCGGTGTTGCCGGTGACATAGCACTGGCCCGATCCGTCGGCGTCGGTTGCGGGGTCCTGTCGATCGCCGCCGCCGACGGGCACGCCGCGCTGCCAAGCGCCGGTGGTCAGGCCCGCGGAATCGGTCACGGTCCATCCTGTGTCGGTCTGGAAGCTGTCGCTGAACGATTCTGTGACGTTCGCCGCGCTCAACGCCGAGTACGACGTCGACGGCGCATTGTTGGGATCGGTCACCGTCGCAGCGGCGGTGCTCTGCGCAGCGAAATAGAACCGCACCGTTGAGCCGCAGGTTGAAGGCGGAATGATCGCGTCATACACGTTGGGCGAGATCTCGCTCATCGCCGCCGCGGCGAATCCGCCGCCGACGTCGACGAACACCTGGCCGCTGCCCGGCTGGGGCGAGCCACCGTTGCCGTTGATGACCTGCACGCGGATGCTGTCGCCCTGCGGATCGACCGTCGCGGGCAGGCCGTCGGGATACGTGAAGTCGATCGGCGGATCGGGAATGCACACGCCGCGCGGATTGGCGAGGGCGGTCTGCAAACCCGCGGCGTTGATGGCCGTGCCCGTGTTGGTTCCGCCCGTCGATGTGCATCCGCCGTTGGTGTGGATGCCGATCGCGGTGTCATTGGCAAGGTTGACGATGGGCGAGCCGCTGTTGCCGCCGGTGGTGTCGGTGAGGTACGACACGACCGTTCCCGACACGCCGGAGTACGGCGCGGCGTGCGTTTTCTGCACCTGGTTCCACGTCAGCGAAACAGGAGCGGCGACCGTGCCGTAGCCGGTGATCCGGATGCTCTGCGCAGGACTCGCCAGCGCGGGAGCCGCGCTCGCCAGGGTGTAGAACGCGCCTTGCGCCTGGAACGGCGTCAGGCCCGTGTTGCTGTTGGGGAAGCAGCCGAAGTAGCAGTAATCGTTGCCCAATCCGCCGTTGTTGCTTTGCACCGAGACCGCATCGACCGCGTACTGATGCTGCGGCGGAGGATTCACCAATCCGCCGGTCGACGTCGAAAGCGGCACGTTGAACTGGATCACGCTCGATCCGCTCGTGCCGCAATGCCCGGCGGTGAGGAAGGTGCGGTTGTAGTCGTTGATGATCCACGCGGTGCAGCCCGAAGGCAGCAGCCGCGCGTTGTTGGGTTCCGAAGACAGCACGCGGTCATCGGTCGGCCCGCAGATGGTCGCGATGCCGCCTTCATCCATGGGCACATTCGGCCCGGCCATGAAGTGATCCATGCGCAAGCGCGAGGGTGGCGCGCCGGGATCGCAGATGATCTCGATGCGCACCGCGTCGCCGTTGAAGTACGCGGTGCTGTCGCCCCATTCCTGCAGATGCCTGGCGTTCATGGTCTGCACGCCGCCGTCGAGCAGGCTGGTGATGCGGAGCATGGTCGGCTCGCCGCCGCGCGGCGTGCGGCCGAGGCTGGCCTCGGCGAACGCCAGCCGAATCCACGAGTGGCCGCGGGCCCGCACGATGCCGCTGTACGCCACATCGCGCTGCTTGCCGTGGTTGCGCACTTCGCCGGTGTCGAAGTTCACCGGCACATCCACATGCATGAGCGGGTTGTCGCTGGTGGCCTGTTGCGGGGCGGCCTGCGCTTGCGGCGCATGACCGGCCAGACCAACAGTGCTCACGATCATCGACAACACGACATTTCGGCGATCAAGGCGCATGACAGTTCTCCGATGAATGGCAGATTGGGCATTTCGCCACGCCGAACGCCGGTTCAGGACCGCTGCTCGGCGCAGCGGAAAGAGTTTCGCCGCATGCTCTTGAAAATGCAATCAGATTCGCCGCGGAAATCCCCTTCGCGCCGCGCGATGCTCAGACGCAGCTTCCCCAGGAACCCACCAGCAGAAGCAGCTCTGCGATATTCACCTGTCCGTCGCCGCCGCGCGGCGTCATGTCGGCCGGGCAAACCCCGCACGCGCCCCATTGCTCGATCACGCGCAGCAGATCCGCCACATCCACCGCGCCCGAGCCGTTGACGTCGCCATCGCACAGGCGCGCCTGGCCTGAGTTGGTGTCGATGATCATCGATGACACCTCCACCGCCTCGAAGTTTGTAGGCTGTGCATCGCACACCTGATCGGCACACGATGTCATTCATTGCCCGCGAGGTGGGCGGTGCCCAGCCGACGTTCCGAACTCTGGATGTCGTTTGCGCGATGGTGCGTCTCGCAGAAAACGCACAATCGGCGGGCGCGGGTCTCGCGCCCGCCGATGTCTTGTGTGCGATGAAGTGTTCGTCGAGTCAGCCGCTTACGGGCACGCGCCCCAGGCGCTGATGACCGCGAGCAGGTCGGCGACGTTCACGCTGGCGTCGTGGTTCACGTCGGCCGGGCAGTTGGCCGGCACTGCGCACGCGCCCCATGAGCTGATCACCGAGAGCAAGTCCGCGACGTTCACGGTGTGGTCGCCGTTGACGTCAGCCGCGCACGGCACGGGGATGCCGAAGTGGAAGCGGACCGCGAGCGGGTCGCCGGCATGCGCGAAGTCGTAGGCGTACACGACGAGATCGTTGTTGTCGCCGATGGCGATGGGATAGGACTCATCCGCGGGGAAGTAGAAGTCGCCGCCGGCGTAGTCGTCGATCTTGTAGAGCGTGTTGTCGGGTCCCCACACGACGGTGTGCGGCTCGCCGGCCTGCCAGGCGTAGCCAACCACCCAGCCGCTGTTGTTGACGCCCATGGCGTAGGTACGTGTGGAGAACGCGCTGCCAGCGAGCTTGGGCAGCACCACCATGCCGGTGCCGGGGGTGTAGCGCCATGCCTGGCCGTTGTCGGTGGTGCCGACGACGACGCCGGCGTTGTTGATGGCCTGCGCGTAGGTGGCCGACGCGGTGCCGACGAGGCCGAGGTCGGTGAGTTGGTTGGCGGCATCCCAGATGACCGCGTGCATCGGGCTGTCTTCATCGGCGCCGGCGTAGCCGCAGATGGTTCCCGAAGCGTTGATGTCGCGGGCGAAGGCGTAGTTGCCGCCGCTGAGTTGCGGGAGCATGCTGTAGCCGTTGACAGAATCCCAGCGCCAGCCCTGCTGCTGATCGGGACCGACGAGGGCGAGGGTGACGAAGCCGCAGGTGATATTGGCATCGTTGATGTCGGTGCCGGTGTTGTAGGTCCAGGTGCCTGAAGGAATCGGCAGCATCGTCAGGACGTTGCTGGCGTCCCAGATCGCGGCGACTTCCACCTGCGACGGGCCTGGGTCAACTTGGCCGATGCACGCGCCGGCGTTGTTGATGCCGACGGCGTAACTCATTCCGGCGCCGGCTGGCGTGGTGCGCGCCTGCATGCCGACGCCGGGCGTGTAGCGGATGGCGGTCGTAAGGGCGCTGATCTGCGCATCACCGGCGACCTGGCCCGAGGCGTTCATGCGATAGGTGACAGCCGGGCCGAAGTTGCCCAGGTATTGAACGGAGAACTGCGCAGAGGCGGCGCACGTGGCGATCAGCGGAACCATCGCGGAGACGATCGGAAGAGCGGCTTTCATGAAGGGCATCCTGGACATCGAAGTGCGAGAGAAGAAGTAGCTTTGACTGGGTCTGGGGATCACCTGACGAAACAGCTGAATTGAGCAGCAAACTCGGACAATCATCAATTCTTACGCGGCCCAACGGCGAATTCCAAGAAATAATCCAAAAAACTTTCCAAATGGAAACAATTCATGGTGCAGCTTCGTGCCACCACTTTGCTCATTCCCGCAGGAAAAGGCAAAAAAATCGCCCGGCGACATCTCTGCCGCCGGGCGAAAAGGAATGAAAGCAACACACGAATGTTATGGGCACGCGCCCCATGCCGAGATCACTGCCAGCAGGTCCGCCACGCCGACCGTATCGTCGTTGTTCAGATCAGACGGGCAATTGCTCGGGTTTGGGCACACGCCCCAGTTGCTGATGACCGTGAGCAGGTCAGCCACGCCGACCGAATGGTCGCCGTTGATGTCAGCCGGGCATGCGACCGCAGTGAACGGCTGGGTGCGCACGATGGCCTGGAAGCCTTTGACGTCCTGCACTCGGAACACGAACCAGCCGTTGTCGCTGAGGTTGTAGCATCCGCCTTCGCCGTTCTGCCCGGTGGATCCCAGGAGCGCGAACTGAGCGACGTCGAGAATGCCTGGAATCACCGTGACGCCCGTGCGTGCGATCATGCGGAGACCGTTGGTGGCGTCCCACGCGAACAACCCGCCGTCATTGATGCCAGTGGAAACACCAGCGCCGCTGAGGGGGCATGAGAACACGATCTGATCGCTGTTGTTGAAGGCGATGTTGCCGCCGCTGGCGTTGAAGTTGATGCTCACATCCGTGAAGCCCGGCGCCAGCTGGCCTTGGGCCACGACGAGGACATAGGGACCGCCGATCGGGCCGGTCCAAATGCGGCTGGCGTTCGAGGTAGCCGTGGATGTACCAACAATCACAACGTGGTTGTTGTTGTTCAGCTCCATTCCACCCGAGGTCTGGGCGAAATTGAAGGTCTCACCGGCGATGGTGTCGCCTTCGCGCACAACCATGCTCACGGCTCCGTGATCATCCACCAGCCAGCCGGTGTCGTTGGTCGTGGTCACACCGGTGCCGGCAAACGTGGCGTTGAAGATGATCTTGCCCGAGTTGTTCAGGGCCCGCGTCGCCATGCCAAAGGAAGTGGCGGTCTTGTACGTGACGCCCGTCAAGCCCGGGATGGCGGCATTTTCTCGAGCCACAATGCGCGGCGATCCGCCGACGGTGGTGTACACCACCTTGTCGTCCGCCGTGGTGACGCCGCCGGCCGTTCCGGCCACCAGCGTGCCGGTGCTGGCGACTTCACCGCTGCCGTTGAGATTCAAGCCAAACGTATCAGGAGTCATGAACGGACCGCTGGGGTCCGGCAACGCGGGGGCGCCCGGAATCGGATCGCCCTTGCGCCACACCGTGGTGATGCCGGAAGTCGTACCGAGGAAGACGCCGGAGTTGTTGATGGTTCCGCTGACGTCACCGCCGGTGAGGGCTGACGAGAAGAGCACCTGGCCGGAGTTGTTGGTCGGCGGCGTGGAGCCGAATGCAAAATCGGCTGAGAGTGCGGCGCCGCCCGGCAACGTTGTCGTGCTCTCACGAGCCACGAAACCCGGAGTGGCAGCCGGGCCGTTCCAGAATGCGGAATCATTGGTCGAGGTCACCGCTCCGCCGACGACGAACTTGCCCGAAAGCGTCAGCAGTCCGTTGGGGGCCAGCGCCGGCGAACCCGCGATGCTCGTCAAGCTGAGGCCGGCCATCCCCGGAAGTGTGGTGGTGCCGCTGCGGGCGACGACAGTCCAGCCGGTGTTGTCGCCGTACCACAGGACCTT
>CAZCGB010000018.1:0-13571 GCA_964498045.1 uncultured Isosphaeraceae bacterium | reverse complement strand
CAGGAGCGCAGCGTGACGGTGGCGGGCCGCACCACCAGGCTGAACCTGCCGTTCTTCGTGATGGCGACGCAGAATCCCATTGAGCAGGAAGGCACGTATCCGCTGCCCGAGGCGCAGCTGGACCGCTTCCTGTTCAAGATCGTCGTGCCGTACGCCACGCAGAACGAGATGAATCAGATCCTCAAGCGCACGACGACGGTGAGCGAGGCCGCGATCCAACCGATCATCGACGGCGCGTACATTCAGAAGGCGCAGCAGCTGGCGACGCGCATCGTCGTCGCGCCGCACGTTCAGGACTACGCCATCCGGCTTGTGCTCGCCACGCATCCGACCAACGACGAGCACAGCGAAAAGAAGACCAATCGGTACATCCGCGTGGGCGTGAGCCCGCGCGGCGCGCAGTCGCTGATCCGCGCAGCAAAGGTCAAAGCCCTTGTCGATGGCCGCTACGCTGTGGCGTTCAAGGACATCGCCGACATCGCCCCGGCCGCGCTGCGGCATCGCATGGTGCGAAGCTTCGAGGCGGAAGCTGACGGCGTGAGCGCCGACGACATCGTGCGAAGGCTGATCGAGCACGTGCCGCATGAACAGGCGGAGGAAACGTCGAAACGTCGAAACGTCAAAACGAACAAATTCGGCGCGAGGAGTGCGCCGGGGAAGGGTGCTGGCGCATGAACGGACGATTTCAGCACGGCGATCTGCCCGAGCGGACTTTTCGATTTGCCGGGATGATCCTCGACCTCGTGGATCAGTTTCCCAACACGCCCAAAGGCTGGGTCCTGAGCAAACAGTTGATTCGATGCGGCACGTCGATCGGCGCGAATGTGCAGGAGGCCGCTAACGCATACTCCGAATCGGATTTCGCGTACCGTTGCTGCATCGCCCGCAAGGAATCCGCAGAATCCCGTTATTGGATTCGTCTCGGGATCAGCAGAAGTCTCCTGCGCGGCGCGGCGGCCGACGTCGCATTGCAGGAAGCTGACGAATTGACGTGTATTCTCTCCACCATTGTGCAGCGTGTTCAACATCGATTGACCCCGCAGCATCGACAAGAGCTCCAGGAGGCGGCGATGGAGCTCTCATAATGATCGTTGACAAGTGAATTTGTTCGTTTTGACGTTTTGACGTTTCCCATGCCCACCTTTGGCACAACCACCGCACCGCATCCGACCAAGGTCGATCAACTGATCGATTCCAAACTCATGGCGAAGTTGGAGTCGATGGACGTCCTCTCGCGCAAGATCTTCGCGGGCAAGCTGCAGGGCGAGCGTCGATCGAAGAAGCGCGGCGTGTCCGTCGAGTTCGCCGACTACCGCCACTACGTGCATGGCGACGACCTGCGCTTCGTCGACTGGAACATCTACGCCCGGCTCGACAAGCTCTTCCTCAAGATGTTCCTCGAGGAAGAGGACCTCTCGCTTGTCCTGGCGATTGATTGCAGCTCATCGATGAACTGGGGTAATCCATCGAAGTTCGTCTTCGCCCAGCAGCTCGCGATGGCCCTTGGCTACATCGGCCTGGTCAATCACAACCGCGTCACGCTTTACGGCTTCAGCAGCGACGGCATTCGACCGCTCAGCAGCCTGCGCGGCCGCAGGCGCACGCGCGAAATGGGCAACTGGCTGCTGGAGCAGGAACCGCACGGCACAAGCGCCTTCACCGACGCCATGCGCACCATCGCCCTGGCCCGGCAAGGCAAGGGTGTGATGGTGATTCTTTCGGACTTCCTGCTCAAAGAGGGCTACGAGAAAGGCTTGCGCTATCTCGCCGGTGGCGGGTACGACACGTTCGCCCTGCAGATCCTCTCGCCCGAGGAGATCGATCCCGGCAAGCATGGCCTGAGCGGCGATCTGCGCCTCACCGACCTTGAGGATGACGATTCCGCCGAAGTCACCGTCAGCGCGCCGCTGCTCAAGCGCTACAGGGAGAACCTCAACGCGTATTGCGGCAAGCTGCGCGACTTCTGCGCCCGCCGCGGCATGATGCATGTCACCGTGGACACCTCAACCGACCTGACCGTTCTGTTGATGGATTATCTGAGGAAGCGGGGGCTGTTGAAGTGAGCAGACAAAACGTCAAAACGTCGAAACGTCAAAACGAAGAAACGGACAGGCGATGCAATGAGTCGAATTCCACGGCTCTGCTGAATTTGTTCGTTTCGACGTTTCGACGTTTTGACGTTTCTCCCGGGGGTGATGCATGACCTGGCTCACGCCCCTCACCGGCGTGCTGCTGGCGGCCGCGGTCATTCCGCCGCTGATCATCTTGTACTTCCTCAAGCTCCGCCGCAAGACGCAACCGATCTCCTCAACCTTTCTCTGGCAGCAGGCGGTGGAGGACATCCGCGCCAACGCGCCGTTTCAAAAGCTCCGCAAGAGCCTGCTGTTGATCCTGCAGTTGCTGGCGCTGTTGCTCTTGGCGCTGAGCGTGATGCAGCCGCAGATCCAGGCGGGGCAGACCCAGGGCGGCAAGACGATCATTCTCATCGACAACTCCGCGTCGATGAACTCGACATCGGTCACTCCCGAGCTCAAGGCCGGCGACAAGACGCGGCTGGATGAGGCCAAGCGCCGCGCGAAGGAGCGCGTCGAGCAGCTCTACTCCGGCGGAATGTTTGTCTCAAGCGCGGGCGAAACGATGGTCATCGCCTTCAACGATCGCGCCGAGATCACCTCGCGCTTCACCTCGTCGAAGCAGCAACTGCTGCAGGCGATCGACCGCATTCAGCCGACCGACGGCGAGACCCGCATCGCCGAGGCGTTGAAGCTCGCGCGGGCGTACACCACCAACCCGAATCCCGACGACATGGCCCGGCCGATCGCCGACCCGGCGATCCTTGAGCTCTTCAGCGATGGCCGCATCGCCGACCTGAAGGACCAGGTGCTGCGCGGCGAGGCGCTCAAGTATTACGCGGTGGGGGGCCAGACGACCGACAACGTCGCCTTCGCGTCGGTGGCCGTCGAGAGGCCATACGACCGCCCCGATGCGGTGCAGGTGTTCGTCGCGCTGCTGAACTTCAACAGCGAGCCCGCGACCTGCCGAATCCAGCTCTCGGTGGACGGCAGGGCCCGCGGCATCGAAGAGACCACCGTCGCCCCCGCGGAGGTCAATCCATCGACCAAGGCCTTCGCACCCGGCCGCGCGAACGTGGTGTTCTCGCCGTTCGATCAGCCTCGGGGCGCGGTGATTGAAGTCGCCAACGTGCGCGAAGATGACCTGGAGGTGGACAATGTGGTGCAGGTCGTCGTCGCTCCGCCCAAGAAACTGAAGGTCGCGCTGGTGTGCGAGAATCCTTCGCGTTCGATCATCCTCCGCGCTTTGGAAGGCATGAAGTTCGAGAAGCTCGATGCGCTGTCGCCCGCGCGCTACGAGCAGAAGGCCGGCGCCGGCGAGCTGGAAAGTTACGACGTCGTCGTCATCGACGACTACAAGCCGACGGCGATGCCGCCCGGCCGCTACCTCACCTTCGGCCCGACGCCGCCGGTGGCGGGGCTGACCGAGTTCGGCGAGGGCGAGCAGCAGCTGGTGCTCTCGGGCAAAGACGACCATCCGGTGCTGCGCTACGTCGCGCACGACAACCTGTTCGTGAGCAAGTTCCATCTCGTGCAGGGCGGATCGGATGTGCAGACGCTGCTCGAGGGCAGTCGCGGCGCGGCGGTGCTGGCGATCTCGCGCGGCCCCATGCAGGTGATTCACGTCACCTTCGATCCCTTGGAAAGCAACTGGCCCTTCCAGCGCGGCTTCGTGACGTTCCTGTTCAATGCGGTGGACTTCCTCGGCCACGCTGGCGAGGCGATCACGACCGAAAGCCTGCAGCCCGGACAGGCCATCACCGCGCGATTGCCCGCAGCTGCGAAGGACATTCGCCTGCACGTGCCGTCGCCGATCGCCGGCGGCGGCGAAGAGTCAGGCGAGGGCGAGAGCGTGCCGCTTTCTCCAATCGATCCGACGCAGTTCGCATGGGGGCCGATCCGCCTCGCCGGCCTGTACACGTTGTCGTGGAAGGTGGGTGAGGATTCGCAGTCGCGCGATTTCGCGGCAAATCTCCTCAGCGAAAGCGAAGGACGCATTGACGCCGCCCCGACAGTTGAGATCGGCCAGGAGCGCGTCGACAGCCGCGATCTCGCCGGCAACGCCTACACCCCGCTCTGGCCATATGCCATCGGCCTGTGCCTCGCTCTTCTGATGGTCGAGTGGTGGGTGTACCACCGCAAAGCCTACATCTGACCGCGTCAGCCATTCTTGGCGCTGGCCGGCGCCTGCTCGGCAAGACTCAATGTCCATTCCGCTCCACAGGCGCTGTCGCGCACGGTCACCATGTCGCCTGAAGCTGACATCGAGAACTGATCCTCGGCGCTCGGGAAATTCAGTGCGCTCCGCGGCGAATTGGAGCCGCCGCCATGCTGCTGGTCCCAGACCTGCTCGCGGCGGGCGCGATACTTCGCGCTGGCGTTGTCAAGATCGTCCCCGACACGCCACGCGTACTGGCCGTCGGCCTGCGTCACGGCCGCCAGACGAATTGTCCCGACCTGCTCCCGGTCCACATCGCCGACGACGTACACGTACCAGAGCCTGTTCTGCGCCTGCTGCACGCCGACGAGCACGCCCACGATGTCCTTGGAATGCTCAGGCCGATCGCTGCTGAACGCACGGAAGCCGGCCTGGCCGGGCGCGACGCGCACATCGCGCAAGGCGTTCATGTCGCCATTTCCCTGGTTGGTGACATACGCCTGCATCTGCGTCTGCCAGGAATTGAACGACGCCGGCCGGTTGCCGCTGCTGTTGCAAGCGGTCAGTGCGATGCTCGCCAGCGTCGCGGCCAGCGTGCGAAACGTCAGATGGAACTTCATGCAAGCCTCCATGCAATCGCCGTTGTCTTGATCGTGCGTCGTGCAAGCGCGCCGCATCCTACTGCGCTGCAGCCGACGCGTGCAGAGGGGTGTTGTTGCTGGCGACGAGCATGGCCAGCACATTGCGATGGCCGCGCGTCGAGGCGACATCGTGCGGCGTGCGGCCGAGCGCATCCTTGGCCGTTCGGTCCGATCCAGCCGACGTCAGCGCGACGATGACCGGTTCACGTCCTGAGAACGCCGCTTCGTGCAACGGCGTGACGCCCGCCGTGCTGCGCGCGTTCGGATTCGCGCCGCGCGTGAGCATCGCCTGCACGGTCGAGTCATGGCCATCGCGCGCCGCAAGGTGCAGCGGGGTGATTCCCGAAAGATCGGTCGAAGCCGGACTCGCGCCATTGGCCATAAGCGCCGAAGCCACGGCAGTGCGGCCCTGGCGAGCCGCATCGTGCAGCGGCGTGACGCCGAAGGCGTCCTTGACGGTGGCCTTGGCCCCGCGCGACATCAGCACCATGGCCGTTTCCGCGTCGTTCAGCCCGGCCGCCGCGTGCAGCGGCGTGCGCCCGAAATGATCAGTCGAGTCGACCTTCGCGCCATGATCGATCAGTCGCGCGACGGCGAGCGAATCGCCGCGTGCAGCAGCCAGATGCAGCGGCGTCACGCCGGCGCGATCCGCCTGGTTGGCGTCGCCGCCGCGATCGGCGATGGCCTCAACGCTCTCGCCCTTGCCGAGGTTGGCCGCCCAGTGCAACGCGGTGCGGCCAGAGATGTCCCTCGCGTTGGCGTCCGCGCCGCGGGAAAGCAGCAGCGTTTCGATCTCCGGATACTCCACGCCGTAGTGCAGAGGCGTCGCGCCGCGGTCGTCCGCCGCCTTGGCGTTCGCGCCGGCCTTGAGGAGCGCTTCGACGACTTCGCGCTGGTCGTTCCGAGCGGCGACATGCAGCGGCGTCGCGCCCCACTCGCTCGAATAATCTTCTTTGGATCGAATGGCCACATTGACATCCGCGCCGCTCGCGATCAGCGCCTGCACGCGGGCGAGGTCGCCGCGCATCGCCGCATCGTGCAGCGGCGTGTAGCCGCGGTCGTTTCGATCATTCGGCAAAGCCTTGGCGGAAAGCGGGTCGTAACACACCGCGGAGAACGCAAGCAGCTCGTCCATGGTTCCGCGATGTCCATAGTCCACCCCGTAATAGGTGGCGCAATCGCGGGCCGCGGTCTCATACCAGATCGCGGGACGGCGCAGGCCGTTCTCATCGGCGTAACGTTCGAGCACGTCGGCCTGCCGCGCCTTGATGGCCTCGCGGATCTTGTCGCGCATGCCGCTCTCGTAGCGGCTGGGGTTGATCGCCTCGCACCAGTGATCGGAGATGTACACGGCAAAGAAGTCATTATCGCGCCGCACGTGCGGCGCGAACTTCCAGAAATCGCCGTCGCGCACGAGCATCGCCGGTTGCAGCTTGCCCTTGAGCATCATCGGGGACGTGAGATTTCGATAGAACACGAAACCGAGGTAGTTCGCCGCCATGTCGCCGTTGGAATACGAACCTGCGGAAAGGTAGCCGAGCATTCCGCTTTCAGAGAAGATCAGTCCCTGCGTGCCGACATCGACCGCGGCCTGCGTGGCCTCCTCTTCGTTGGCGCCCTTGCGGCGAGCCGCGTCGTAGGCCCTCCAGTAGTTCATGCCCATGTCGGTGAAGTGCCCGACCTTGTCGCCGCCGATGTACGTGCCGTACATGTTGGAGGTCTTGGCCAGCCAGATGCGGAAGAGCTGTCGCGGATCGAGGATGAAGTGCGCGTGCTGGTAGATGTTGGTGAGCGACTCCTTGTAGCCGCACACCATGCCCGGATAGGCGTCGCGCGTGCTGGTCGTGCCCATCGTGCTGTCGAACCCTTCGATGACGACCATCGCATTGGGAAACGCGCTGTTGACGGCCCGCACAATCTCGCCGTCCTCCTTCAACCGCTCCACCTCCATCGGGCGGTTGGCCTTCTTCGCCGCGGCGATGCGCTCGTTGACCTTTCGTACAGCCTCATCCATCGCGTCGTACATCCACGCGTTGAGGTACGGCCCCATGTCGGCGAACTCGCGCCGGGGCAGCGTGTACTGATCCGTCTCATGCGCGCCGGCCGGCGCCATCACCATCAGCGCGGCGCATGCGGCCCCGGCCAGCGCCGCCAATACCTGTGTCAACCTTCGTGCCATCGACGCTGCTCCTTGTTCAGCCGCCCGATCTCAGAGAGTCGTGCGGCCTTCCCTGACAGAGATAACGCGTTTTCCATCCGCCGACCATCGCGGAGTATGCGGGGAGACGGTCGATGCGGCGTCATCGTATCCTTGATCATCCATCGCCGGGCGACCGCCGGTCGCTTGCGCGTTGAACGTCTCTCCATCGGCCCATCAAATGCGGTCCCTGAGCGGTTATCCACCGCGGCAGAACGGTTTGCGGAAACCGCCTGACCAATCGCGCAGCGTTTCCACGCGACACCGCGAGTGGCGGCAAATGCGCATATCCTTCGTGTTCCGCATCGTGTGATAACCCGTTGTCACGCCAAGCCCCGACATGAGCAAACGCCCGATTCAATCCCGACTGATGACCATGATGTTCACCGACGTCGTGTCGTCGGTGGCGATGAAATCGACGCTGGGCATTGCCGACTACGGCCAGGCGATCTCCCGGCACGATGAGCTGCTGCGCGACGCCGCGAAGTCCAGCAACGGAACTGTGCTCAAAGACACAGGCGACGGATTCATGGTCGGATTCAGCAGCACCTCGCAGGCGGTCGAGGCCGCGCTTCGATTCCAGCGGGCCGTGGCCGGGGAGCGCTGGCCGATGCAGCCTTTGCGCGTGCGCATCGGCGTGCACGCGGGCGAAGTCTCGGAACTCGATCGCGATGTGGACGGCAAGCCCAAGCTCGTCGGCCTTGCGCCCGATCTCGCCGCGCGCCTGATGAGTCTCGCGCTGCCGGGCCAGATCCTGCTCAGCCGCGCGGTCTTTGATGACGCTCGGCAGTACATCCGGATTCACCCGTCGGTCGCCACGTTCGCGGGCTCCTCCGCTGCGGGTGAACTGCGCTGGATCGCGCATGGCCGATACCTCGTGCATGGCAGCGACGATCCGCTGGAGGTCTTTGAAGTCGGCGCGCCGGGCGAAGCCCCGTTGCAGGCTCCGCCCGATTCCGAAAAAGCCCGCCGCGCCACCAGCGCGGTGGATGAACCCACGCTCGGCTGGCGGCCTGCCGCCGGCCTGGAGATTCCCAAGCGCGACAATTGGATCCTTGACAAACGCCTGGGCGAGGGCGGATTCGGCGAAGTCTGGCTGGCCCGGCACGCCAAGACCGGCCAGCACCGCGTCTTCAAGTTTTGCTTCGATGCTGACAAGCTCCGCTCCTTCCGCCGCGAACTGACGCTGTTCCGGCTGCTGCGCGAAGCCCTGGGCGATCGGCCCGACATCGCGCAGCTCTACGACATTCAGCTCGATGAGCCGCCGTTCTTCATCGAGAGCGAGTTCACCGAAGCGGGGAATCTCACCGATTGGGCCTCCGCGCTTGGTGGAATACAGAAAGTTGCGCTTCAGGCGCGCATCGATCTGGCGGCACGAACCGCCGACGCGCTGGCCGCCGCGCACTCCATCGGGGTGCTGCACAAGGACATCAAACCGTCGAACATCCTGATCTATGGATCGGCTGATGATCCGCGGCCGCGCATCAGCGACTTCGGCATCGGCGCGCTCGCCGATCGCAGACAGGCCCAGAAGCTCGACGTCACCATCGCCGGATTCACCGAGACGCTGGTTGAAAGCGCGTCATCCGGCGCGACCGGCACGCGCATGTACGTGCCGCCCGAATCGCTGGCGGGCAAGCCCTTCACGACGCAAAGCGATGTGTACTCACTCGGCGTCGTGCTGTATCAGCTGGTGGTGGGCGATCTGCAGCGGCCGCTGGCGCAAGGCTGGGAGCGCGGCATCACAGATCCGCTCCTGCGCGAAGACATCGCCAAGGCCGTCGCGGGTGATCCGAAGGACCGTTTCTCGGGAGCCGCGGAGCTGGCCGCGAGCCTGCGGGCGCTGCCGAAGCGTCGCGCCGCGCGCCGGCGAGGACAGGTCGTGCGGATCGGCGTCGCCGCCATCGTCGGGCTGGCGATGCTCATGGGGCTCATGGCCATCATGTGGGGGCGTGAGCGCGGCCTGCGGCGCGAGGCCGAAACTGCGAAGGCCGATGCCTTGAACCAGAAGGCGCTGGCCGACGCCGAACGGGCAAAGGCCGAGCAATCGGCGAAGGATGCGCAGGCGACGCTGGTGTTTCTGCAGGACATGATCTCAAGCGTGAATCCGGTCATCGGCGCGGGGCCGCAGGTGACCATGAAGCAGGTGCTTGACAGCGCGGCGGGCAAGGTCAATTCCGCATTGCCTGACCGGCCCGTGGTGCAGGCCGCGATCCGCAACACCCTGGGAGAAGCGTACACCGTCGTCGATTCGTACGAACAGGCGATGGAGCAACTGAACATCGCGGTGGACTTGCGCACCCAAGCGCTGGGTGCGGAGCATCCCGACACGTTGACATCGCGCGACAACCTTGCTGCGCTGCAGCTCGCGCTTGGGCACATTGATGAAGCCGACGCCACGATCTCGCAGACGCTCGAGGCGCGCACGCGCGTGCTCGGGCCCGATGCCGGCGAAACGCTGGCCACAAAGAGCCGTCTCGCGCTGGTGCGGCAGGATCAGCAGCGCTTCGACGAATCGGAACGGATTCATCGCGAGGTGATCGAAGCCAAGACCCGCGCGCTTGGCCCGGAGCATCGCGAGACGCTGGAGTCAACCATCAGCCTCGCCGATCTGCTCGAGGATCTGGGCAGACTCGACGAGGCCGAGGCGATGATGCGCAAGAACATCGAGATTGCCGACCGCGCGTACGGGACGAATGACCCCTTGGCGATCGCCTCGCGCAGCGTGCTGGCGTCGACGCTGGAAGACCTCGGCCGATATGAGGAATCAGAGGCGACCGCCCGGCAGGTGGTGGAGGCAAAGACGAAACTGTACGGCGACGATCACGCCGAAACGCTCGTCAGCAAGAATGTCCTTGCGTTGACGCTGGAGAAACTGAAACGATACGACGAGTCTTCCGCCATGCTGCGCGAGGTGTGGACCGACGCCGTGCGCGTGCTCGGCCCGACGCATGGCAGCACGCTTGCCTATCAGGACAATCTCGCCAGACAGGAGCAGCTGCTGGGCAATCTCGATGAAGCCGAGCGACTCATGCGCGAATCGCTTGACATTCAGATTCGCGAGTTCGGCGAGCAGCGGCAGGGCACGCTGGTGGCGATGAACAATCTCGCGTTGCTCCTGCTCGATCGCAAGAAGCCCGCCGAGGCGCTGCCGCTGTTCGAAAAGATGAACACGGGATTGGCGGCGCTTCTGCCGCCCGGACATTGGATGCTCGCAGCAGCGAGGAAGAACCTGGGTGAGGCGCAATTCGATCTGGCACAATACGACGCGGCGGAGACGAGCTTCCTCGCTGCCTACGAAGGCTTGAAATCCTCGCTTGGGGAAGATCACGACCGCACGCGCGGCGGCGCGAAGTCGCTGGTTGATCTGTACACCAAATGGAACAAACCGGAGAAGGCGGCGGAATGGCGCGGCCGCGCTGGAGCGCCGGCGGAGTCGCAGCCCGCGTCACAGCCCAAGTGATTTCAGCGGCGGTCGTTCACGCCCCCAGCGCGAGTCGATCAGCGAGAATCGTCGGCAGGCCCGCCTTGTGGCTGGCCATCTGCGCCGCCGCGATGTCGTAGTCCTGCCGATGCACCGTGAAGACGCCGTTGCCGGCGCTGTCGAGATCGAGGATTCCGAAGCTCGCGCGCGGATCGCAGTCGCGCGGCTGGCCCACAGAGCCGGGATTGCAGATGTAGCGGCAATCGGCGTCGATCTCGACCTGCACGCCATCAAACGGAATGTACGCCACCAGTTCGGGCGCGGTCAGCGTGTCGTTGGGATCGAGCGTCGGGGCCTCGAACACCATCGGCACGTGCGTATGGCCGATGAGGCACACCGGCACATCGACGCCGCGAAATGCGAGGGCGGCGATGTCCTTGTCGTGGATGTAATCCGTCGGGCCGGGCACGGGATTGTCATGCACGCACATCACCTGCTCGCCCACCGCCGCGGCGCGCGGCAGACGCCGCAGCGCGGCCAGATGCAGCGAGCTCATGTGCTTGCGCGTCCAGACGATGGCTTCCTTCGCCGCGCCGTTGAACATCGCCGCGGCGCTGGGATCAATGGTCGCCTCCTCGTGATTGCCCTGGATGATCACACCGCAGTGACGGACGATCATCTCCAGGCATTCGCCGGGATTCGGCCCGTAGCCCACGATGTCGCCAAGGCAGACGATCTCATCGGCATCCAGCGTGTCGATGCGCGCAAGCACAGCTTCCAGCGCGTGGGCGTTGCCATGAATATCCGAGATGACGGCGATGCGGGCCATGGAAGTCAATGAACACGACACGAACGAAACCTGAAGGCGGCGACAGCGGTCGCCTGTGGAACGGGCAGTTGTGCTCCCCTCGCGTGCGAAACTGCGGGGAGTTCCGGACGATTGCCCGAGGGCTGACGCAATGTCTATCGGAATAGACGATCGAAAGTTGCGAATGTTCTTCTGAAGAACGCCCCGGAATGGCAATCATTGCCACCAGATGCGCCTGGGCCAAGGTTCTGACGCGCGGCAAAGTCGGCAAGCCCGAGAACATGCGATTGCCGCAACCATTCACCAGATCACAGGTTACAGCAGATAGTCAATCACGCCCCGGCGACGCTTCCAGACGCACCAGCGCTCAGCGCGCAGGTGTCGCCGCTTCGCTTGGCACATCGGCGGAATCGGCTGCGGGCTTTGTCTTCTTCGCGGGCTTGGCTGGTGGCGACGCTGATGGAGCGGCGCCGTCGACATGCGCAGCGTCCTTGGGCGCGGTGGCCTCCGGCTTGTGATCGGCGCCGTGAGCCTTCGCGCCGCCGGACTTGCGCAGGATCGCATCGATCTTCGGCTTGTCGGGCGTGAGGATCATGCTCATGCGCCGGCCGTTGAGCCGTGGCGGCGTCTCGACCTTGCTCACGTCGGCGAGCTTCTCGATGATCGACTTCATGCGCGCATCACCCAGGTGCTTGTGCTGCAGCTCGCGCCCGCGGAAGTTCTGCACGATCAGCACCTTGTGCCCCTCCATCAGGAATTCGTGCGCCTGGTTCACGCGAATGCCCACGTCGTGCGGGTCGATCTTCATCGATCGGCCAAGCCGCACTTCCTTCATCTCCGTCGTCTTCGATTTCGCCTTGCTGGCCTTCTCCTTCTTGGCTTGCTCGTACTTGTACTTGCCGAAGTCGAGGATGCGGCAGACCGGCGGCGTGGTATCCGAAGACACTTCCACCAGGTCGAGCCCCGCCTCATGGGCGCGGCGCAGCGCCTCGATGGTCGGCACGACGCCGATCTTCTCATCGCTGGCGTCGATCAGCAGGACTTCCTTGGCGCGGATGCGGTCGTTGATCGCTGGGCCGCGCTGCTCGTACGGACGGGGGGAACGGGGAAAACGCGAGATGGCTCAAACCTCCAGGAGTGATCGGCGCGACGGCCGAGTGAACGGACACCGTTGGGCGCGCCGGTTCGCCGGCGGCGGTGTCCCTTGGGAAAAGTCGGAATGGCGGAGCGCAGCGCCGGATGGCATCACAAGGCAGCCATCAGCGATGAGGAAAGAAATGAGGTCATACGCAAACGTATCAGCGCGGAACTCCAATGATGTGCAACGCCGCCGTCTAGCCGTGGACGGGGATTGACGCCTCAACAGTACCTTCCCATCGGCAGATGGGCAAGATGGAATCAGCGGTTTTGTTTGGGAGATTTCCGGGAAGCCCGCTCGATTCATGCCCGTAACGAGCGGCACGCGTCGCAACCAACGCCGCCGACCCGCGAGTCATGCGGGTTGCAGAGCGTGATCTTTGAAATGCTCATTCAGCACGGTCGATTGCCCGCGAGTGGAGATTTCCCTCTGCAGCGTCGCGATGAACTCCGCTCGCGAAATCGATCCCAGGTCCTGCATGATGCCGCGCGCACGCACGCTGACAGCGTCGCCTTCAGCATCGCGCGGGCCGACGATGAGCAGATACGGAATCTTCTCATCGGTCGCGACCTTGATCTTCGCCTGGATGCGCTCGCCGCTCTCATCAATTGATGCCCGCGCGCCGATCGCCTTCAGATCCTTCAGCACGCGCTGGCCGTACTCGGCGGTCTTTTCGCTGATGGGCAGCACGCGCACCTGCTCGGGTGATAGCCAGGTCGGGAACGCCCCGGCGAAATGCTCGATCAGCACGCCGACGAAGCGCTCGAAACTTCCGAACGGCGCGCGGTGGATCATCACCGGCCGATGCGGCTGGTTGTCGGGGCCGATGTACTTCAAGTTGAAGCGGTTCGGCAGGTTGTAGTCCACCTGCACGGTCCCCAGCTGCCACTCGCGGCCGACGACATCGCGCACGACGAAGTCGATCTTCGGACCGTAGAACGCGGCTTCGCCCGCCTCCTCGCTGAACGGCACGCCGAGAGTCTTCGCGGCCGACTTGCACGCGGCTTCGGCCTTATCCCAGTTCTGCGGGTCGCCAATGTACTTCTTGGAATCGGGATCACGAAGGCCGACGCGCACGCGGTAGTCCTTCATGCCAAGCGTCGCGAAGATGATCTTGACCAGTTCGAGGCAGC
>CAZCGB010000017.1:0-13810 GCA_964498045.1 uncultured Isosphaeraceae bacterium | reverse complement strand
CGCGCGACGGTGCAGGTCCTCGTCGCGCAGCAGCAGCAGACCGCCGACGTTGCACAAGCCGTCCTTGCGCGTGGACATCGCGACGCCGTCGGAAAGATCGAACATCTCGCGGACGATGGCTTGCACGCTTCGCGTCGATTGGCCGGCCTCCCGCTGTTGAATGAACCAGGCGTTCTCGGCGAAGCGGCAGGCGTCGAGGATGAGCGGCTTGCCGAACGCGTCGCACAGGTCGCGCACCGCGTGCATGTTCGCCAGCGAGACCGGCTGCCCGCCGTTGGAGTTGCAGGTGACGGTGAGCATGACGAACGGCACATCGTCGCCGCGCGTGTTGAGCAGCTTTTCGAGTGCCGCGACATCCATGTCGCCTTTGAACGGACCATCGTTGGCAGGATCAAGCCCGCTGCGCGGCAGCAGGTTCATCGCCTGCGCGCCGCCGGCTTCGATCATTTGCCGCGTTGTGTCGAAGTGCGCGTTGTTGGGGACGATCAGGCCGTTGCCGCCGCCATCGTCCCGAGCCTTGTGCTGATGAGTGGCATTTGGTTTTCCAATGATGGTTTCGACCAGCAGCCGCTCGGCCACGCGACCCTGATGCGTGGGCAGCACGTTGGCGATGCCGGTGATGCGCTTGAGGGCTTCGACCAGGCGATGGAAGCTGCTCGAGCCGGCGTAGCTCTCATCGCCGCGCAGCATGGCGGACCATTGGGCCGAGGACATCGCGCCGGTGCCCGAGTCAGTGAGCAGATCGATCATGACCGCTTCAGCGGGGATGCGGAAGAGGTTGAAGCCGTGGGATTGAAGCAGTTCGCGGCGTTCGCCTGCGGTGGTGATGCGGATCGGCTCGACGGTCTTTGCGCGATAAGGCTCGAACGGGGGAAAGGAAATGGAAAGTGACGGGTTCGAGTGCGGCATAAGCGTCCGTGCAATGCAGGCGGCGGAGTATACGGCCGCCAGCCCCTGCTGCGAGCCATCACGGCGCGGACTTCATTTCATCGGCAGAATTCGCGCATGGCGTGCAACGCGCACGCGACTCGCCGAGGCGTTCTCCAAGCAACATGGAAGATCGAGCCGGTCGGTGTGGATGGCATGTCTACCGCGGCGCGGGAAACGATGGAGCCATCCCCTGCAGCACCGCCCACACATCGCGCACAACCCAGCTCATGTTGGCCATCGCCGTCTGGGTCCGGCTGGCGAGGTGCGGGTACAGTCGCACGTTTGGCAGTCCCAGCAGCGGAGAGTCCGCCGTCACCGGCTCAGGCTCATGCACATCCAGCATCGCGCGCGACTGGGGACGCCCGCGCATGAACCGGGCAAGCGACAGGTTGTCCACAACGAAGCCCCGGCTGGTGTTGAGCAGCAGCACATCCTTCTTCATGCGCGAAAGCAGATGCTCGCTGACGAACCCGCGATTGGACGGCCGGCCATCGATGTGGATGGACAGGACATCAGCGGCCGCAAAGAGTTCCTCCACACCCACTGGCTGCCCGCCGTGGCGATGATTGATGGGGACATCGAGCAGATCGTGATAGATCACCCGGGAGCCGATGGCCGACGCCGCGCGGGCGACGCCTTTGCCGACTCGCCCCAGGCCGAGGATGCCCAGGGTGAGTTCGTTCAACTGCCGCGGGCCGACGGTGTCCTGCCGCAACTGATTCCATTGCGCAGGCGGGAGAGCGCGGTCGATCGTCACGCGCGGCCGCAGATCATCAAGCATCAGGGCGAAGACGTATTCCACAACCGCTTGGGTGTTCGCGTCGGGGGTGTACACAACCGATATGTTTCGCGCGCGGCAGGCGATGAGGTCGATGTTGTCGAGCCCGACGCCTGCGCGGCCGACGACACGAAGCTTCGGCGCGCACTCAAGCAGCGATTGGTTCACCTGCGTGTATGTTCGGACCACCAGGCCTTCGGCATCGGCGAGCGCGGCCTCGAAGCCCGGGTCATCGTGAGGACAGACGACCAGTTGGCATCGTTCACCCAGCCAGCGCGCGGATTGGGCATCGAGGTGTTCGGTCTGAATCACCAGCGGGCCGGCGATCGGTGCGGGCTCGGCGCGTTCCATGCGCATCACTGTATGGAGGAACCCGCGGCGCTGCGCCGTCGCGTGATCAAACAAGCTCGCGCATGCGGGCATGATCGATTGTGCATGACCGGCGAAGAGTGCGCGATGGTTTGACACGCACGAGCCGCGCTGTAAAGTCCGCGTCTTCCGGAAACAACGTGCGTTGATGCGCGGGACGGCGGTGCGGCGAGACGCCGATCTCCGGTTTCGCTTTTCCGACTTGTGTGATGTTCGATCGATCGATGCAGGCGTCATTCCTGAATCCCAACTGACTGCGGAGCGGATCATGAACAAAGGGCAACTGATTGAAGCGGTGGCGAGCGAACTCGGCGAATCCAAGGCGGGCGCGGCCCGGGCTGTGGACGCGGTCATCAACAGCATCACCAACGGCATCAAGCGCGATGACGCCGTCACCATTGTCGGCTTCGGCAGTTTCATGAAAAAGCAGCGCAAGGCCCGCGTCGGCCGCAACCCGCTCACCGGCGAAGCCATGGCCATCAAGGCATCGAGAACCGTCGGCTTCAAGGCCAGCCCGACGCTCAAGGGCGACGTCTGATCGCAGCGCGCGATGCTTGCGGCGGCGGCGAGGTGGCGACCGCTGGCGCCGGAACGTCGTTTGAGCGTCGAGTGATCATTCCGTCCGTCGCACGATGATCGCCGTCTGATCATCGCTCGCGGCGCACGCGCCCAGAAAGTCGGCGACTGCGCGGCGCACCCCATCAATGATCTCCTGCGCCGTCATGCGGCTTCGCACGGCTTCGCGAAGCAATCCGATGACGCGTTCGACGCCGAAGTCCTGTTCCTGCGCATTGCGGGCCTCGAAGATGCCGTCGGAGAGCACCGCGAACACGTCGCCCGGCAGCATGTCGACGGGCGTTCCCGCGCCTGCGTGCAGCGTGTCTCCCAGGCCCAGCGGCATGAAATCCGTTTCGACCTCCGAGACGTCGCCTGAATTTGCCCGCGCCAGCAGCAGAGGGCCCTGCCCCGCGCTGAGGCTGTGCAATGCGCCTCGCGCGGTGTCCAGTTCGCCCAGCCAGGCGGTGATGAATCGTCCCGCAGGCAAATCCTCGCCAAGCTGCGCGTTGGCGTGCTGCGCGATGTCCTGGACGTGCGCGCCGAGGCGCACCGCCATGCGCAGCATGGAGCGCAGCTGCGTCACCGAAAGCGCAGGGCCGACGCCGTGCCCGGTGGCGTCGGCCATGAGCAGGATGATCCGCGATCCGTCGCTGGTGGTGATGACGTCGTATGCGTCGCCGCCGGTCTGCGTGGCGGGCTGATTCCACGCCGCGATCTCAAACCCGCGCGGCTGGAGAATCCGGCTGGGGAAGCTGCTCTGCTGAATCAGCCTCGCGACTTCCAGCTCCTGCTCGAGTTTTTTCCGTTCGAGGCGATCCTCGATCAACCGCCCGCGCCGCAGCGCGACCGCGGCGTGCGCTGCGAGCGCTGAGCCGACCTGCTCATCTTCCGCGTTGAACGGCCCGGCCTGGCCTGCCTCGCGCTTGTTCAGCACTTGCGCCACGCCCACGAGCTCTCCATCGTGATCGATCAGCGGAATGCACAGCAGGGAGCGCGTGCGAAAACCCGTGCGCTGATCGATGGCCGTGTTGAACCTCGCGTCGGCATATGCGTCATCCACGCGGATGATCTGCCGCGTGCGTGCGCATTCGCCGGCCAGTCCTGATGAGATCGGCACGCGAATCTCGCTCGTGCCATGCGCCACGGTGGTGATCAGTTCCTGCGTCTTCGCGTCGTACTGGAAGACGGTGGCGCGCTCGGCTCCCAGCACATCGCGCAGAGCGTCGATGATGAGCGAGAGAATCTCATGCAGGTCCGCCGAGGCGGCGAGCCTCCGGGAGATTTCCAGGATGCGGGGAAGGGCGGACACGGGTGAAAGAGGAATGGCTGCGGGTGGCCGACGCAAGATCAGCCGCTGGCGGCAATGATGGTAACCGCATGGCCCGGCCCTCCTCCAATCTTCGCCTGTTCGTCGCGGCGTATCCCCCACAGGAGATCGCCCGATCGCTGGCGGAACGCGTCTCGGCGCTGGCCCTGCCAGCGCGTGCGCGAGTCGGCGCCATCGAACAGACGCATATGACGCTGCAGTTCATCGGCGACACGCCCGCGAACCAGATGGACGCGGTGCGTGAATCCGTCGAACGGGCGGCTGCGGGGCTGCCCGCGTTCGTGCTCACATTGCGCGAGTTGATCGCATTGCCCGAGCGCGGCCCAAAGCGGCTGGTCGCGGCCGAGACCGACGCGCCGCCGACGCTTCTGGAGATCCAAAGGCGGCTGGTGCAGCGGCTGGCCCGCACTGTCCGGGAGCGCGGGAGTGGGGAGCGGTTTCGTCCGCACATGACCTTGTGCAGGTTCGCATCGCCCGTCACTGGATTCGCGTTCGATGAACCGGCCCTGACGGGTTCGTTCCCCATCAACCACATTGCGCTGATGCGCAGTACGCTTTGGCATGCGGGCGCGGCGCATCACGAGGTGATGCGTGTGGAACTGGGATAAGTGTGCGCCGCGGCAAGGCATTCGCGTGGAGAACGTGCGATTGCTGATGGACGCCGCTGATCTGCATTACAATCCGCACGCGTTCAATTGTTGGTCCAGCCGGTCATCAGCATCCCTCGCGGTGAGTCCTCCATGCGCATCCTGATTCTCGGCATCGGCGATGCGTTCACGCGCAGGCACTTCGGCTCCAGCGCCGTGATTGCGACGCGGTCCGATGCCGGCGGCGATTCGACGCGATTCGTGCTCATCGACTGCCCAGACCTCATCCATCGCGCTCTGCACGAGGCGTCAGTCAAGGCCGATTGGACGCTCGACGCCTCGCGCATCGACGATGTCATCCTCACGCATCTGCACGGCGATCACTGCAACGGCCTGGAATCGTTCGGGTTCTTTCGCCGCATCCTGCGCATGCGCGATGCGCGATTCGCGCGGCCGCGCTTGCACGTGCTGCAGGCGGTGGCCGATCGCCTGTGGCAGCGCCTGGCGCCGGCGATGGAGCCGCCCATGGGGGAGTCCCGGCCGTCCACGCTTGAGGATTATTTCGACGTGCGGATCCTTTCGCCCGGGATGATGCACGAGGTGGCAGGCCTGCACGTGCGATGCCGCGTGACGAAACACCCTGTGCCGACGATCGGACTGGTCGTCGTCGATGATCAGGGCACCCTCGGCTGGTCCGGAGACACGCCGTTTGAACAGGCTCACATCGACTGGCTCGGCGGCGCCGATGTGATCGTGCATGAATCGAATCTCGGGCCCGCGCATACGCCGATCGAGTCATTGAATGCGCTGCCCGCGTCGCTTCGCGCGAGAATGCGTCTGATTCACCTGCAGGATGATTTTGATCCGCGCTCGACGGACATCGGCATCCTGCGCGAAGGCGAAGTCGTGGAATGTCGCCACCACCAGGATTGACACGTTCGCCGGGCCGCGAATTCAGCTTGATGTGCAACCGATCATTCTGTTCCGTGTTCATTCCTGGATGCGCTCCAGTTTCCACATGCGGCCGCGCATGCCGTGATGATCCTCGCTCGTGACTGCACAACACATGACCGACTACTCACTCGCCATTCCCGCCGATGACCGTGAACTCGGGCAGGTGCTCGACATCGTCGGGCAGGCTTTGCACTTCCCGCGCGAGATGGGCGAGCGCTTCGCCGGCATCGTCGGGCGCGAGCACTTCCGGGCGCTGCGAAAAGGATCCGACATCGTGGGCGGATTGTGCTTCCACGAGATGGGCCAGTTCTTCGGCGGCCGGAGCGTGCCGATGAGCGGCGTCGGCGCCGTGGGCATCGCGACCGAGCATCGCGCGGGCGGCGCGGCGACGGCGATGATGCGCCTCGCCCTGCGCGACATGCGCGATCGCGCCGACGGGCCGAAGCCGATCTCGTCGCTGTATCCCGCGACGGTCCCGCTGTACCGCCGCGCCGGTTTCGAACTCGCCGGCGCGCGGTATGAGATCACCATCCCCATCCGCGAGATGCATTTGGGAAGCGATCTGGCGAAGAACATCGACGGCATGCGCATCGAGCGCGTGACGGAAGCAGACGACGCCGCGATCCGCGCGCTGTACTTCGAGCGAGCGCGGGACACGCCGGGTCAGCTTGACCGCCGCGTGTTCTCGTGGCGGCGCGTCTACGAGCCGCGCGGCGAGAAGGCCGCCGGATACAAGGCCGTGAACGCGAGCGGCGAGATGGAAGGCTACTTGTTCATGATGCAGAAGGACGGTTCCGCGCCGACGAGCCAGAACGCTGCCCACGCGCCGCTGCTCCATCTGCTGGTCGGCGACGTGCAGTTCACCACGCCGGCCGCGGGCCTTCGATTGCTGGAACTGCTCCGGCAGCACAAATCCGTATGCGATGCAGCGATGATGTACGGCTCGCCCGACCATCCGTTCCTGGCGCTGATCCCCGAGCGCACGTTTATCGCCCGTCACCAGTTCCACTGGATGCTGCGCATCATCGATGTCGAGGGCGCGGTGCGGGCCCGCGGGTGGAACTCGCTCGTCCGCGGCGAGGTGCACCTTGATGTGCGCGACGACGGCCTGCCGGAGAACAACGCGAAGTTCACGCTGGCCGTCGCCGATGGGGCGGCGGACGTGCGGCGCGGCGGCCGCGGCGACGCCATCATCGACGTGCGCGGCTTGGCGGCCCTGTATTCAGGTCATCTCTCACCGCAGGACCTGGTGAGTTGGGGGCGGCTGCGGATCGCCGACCACGTGAAGGATCCGCCGCGCGTGCTGGACACGTTGAGTGGATTGTTCGCCGGCCCCAGGCCGTGGCTGGGCGACATGTTCTAAGACGCACGTCGTCAAGCAAGCGTCGCGAACAGGTCTTGACCACGAACGTCCCCGCGGTGCGTTCAAGGCGAATTCCGCGCGTTCGCCAGTTGCAGCAGCCGGGCCACCTGCTCCCGGCCGTAGACCGGCACGCGGGCCCGGCCGCCCTTGACGTTGGGTTTGCCCGGCTGGAATCCCGCGGATTCGAGCAGGCGGAGCATCGGTTGCACGTCGTCCAGCGGCACGGAGAACCGCACCTCGTAGCCGCGCTTGTACTTGTCGGACTTGGCCCGGCGCTTGGGGTCGGGTGGCGACTGCGTCCAGCCGCATCGGGCGAAGGCGTCCTTGATGGCTTTGGCGGCTGCGTGCGGCGTCGTTCGCGGCGTGGACATCGCTCCATTATGCCACCGGGCGTCGCGGAGCGGAACCGCCCGGAGCGAGCCGAAAAACGATCAGAGGTCGGAGTCCGCGTCGCCTTGGTGAAGGCATGCGTGTGATCCGACCTCTGACCCCCGGGCTGGGCGTTTGCTTCACAACTCCTGATGCGCCGGCAAGCCGACGATCAGGCCAACTCTAGCGCGTGATTACGTACTGGGCATCCAGCGCCTTCTCAATTCTCGTGTGCGTGTCGTTGAGGTGGGCCAGCGTGTACGGATCGAGCTTGCTGGATGATGAATCCAGCGTCTTCTTGATCTTCGCGTCCACGTCCCGCAGCGTCTGGCTGGAGAGCGTGGAGATGGTGCGCACCGCCGGATTGGCCGCGTCGCCGATCATCATCAGGTCGATGAGCCGCTCGACGTGCTCGCGCTGCAGGTTGCGGCGGAAGCTTGAGACCATCGGCTTGGCGGCGGTGAAGCTGCCGGCTCCCCCGACGTTGCCGTTGATCTCGCTCCACACGGCGTTGGTCATCGTCGCCAGGACTTCAGCGAGCGTGATCGGGTTGGTTTCATCGCTCGTGCGGAACTCGTTGTCGTACAGGCGGCGCAAAGTCGTCGGATTCATGACCATGGTCATGGCCGCGGCCTGCACGCCGGCGACGAGATCATGCAACTCGAATGACGGATCGCCGTCGATCGCCATCGCGCCGGGCATGTCGGGGTAGTACTGCACGCCCAAATGCTCGATGAGGTCCGGCGTCAGGCCGAACGCGTTGTCGTTGAACGAATTGACGATGACGAACTGCAGCGCGGCCCGCTGCTTGTCAGCCGGAACGTTTTCGATGAACGCCTTGCCGTCGGGATCGCCCTTGTAATTGCGATTGATGTACGAGCCGCCGATCCAGCGCGACGCGATGGCGATCGCCTGCACGTGGTTGTTGAGCATGGCGTTGTAGCGGTCACGGGCCTTGCGCCACGGCTGGCCGTCCTTCACCAGGTCGCTGACGATCTTGGCGCGAAGGGCCTGCACGATGCGCATCCGCGAATCGCAGAACGCCAGGGAGTCGCTGCCGATGTCCCAGGTCATGACACGCGGGTCGGGGCTGCCCATGGACATGTCGTTGTGGAAGATCAGGTCAGCTTCATTGACTCGAGCGAGCACCTTGGCGCGATCTTCGTCAGGGCCGTAGCCGAACTGGATCGCCCAGATGTCGTACGGCCCAAGCGTGGGAGTGGCGTACGGGCCCTGCTGCGAGCCGTCCTTTTCGTCGGCGCGGATGTTCACGCCGGCGTATTCCATGACTGAGCCGACGATCGGCCCGCCGTCGTACTCGGGGCTGTTCATCTGCTGCAGGCTGCGGATGGTGGAGGCGGAGAAGTTGTGCTGCAGGCCGAGGCAGTGGCCGACCTCGTGGGCGGAGACGTAGCGGATCATCGCGCCGAGGAACTCTTCGGGCAGTCCGTCGAGCTTGGTCTGATCATCGCCGGCCTGCAGCATGCCCGCGTCGAACGCCGCGGAGAACAGCGCGATGTTCATGGACATGTACTCGCCGATTTTGCACTGCGATCCGCTGCGCGTGTCAACCACGCCCATGCGCGTGGCGACGGGCGGCTCAATGGATTCGGGATTGTTGAGCTTGGCGGCTTCGGGTTTCTTTTCGGTGGTGTTTCCGCGCTTGCCCAGCATCATGCCGCGCTCAGCCGCGGGCGCGAGACGCACGCGCGGGTCCCACTGCGGATGCTGATCGAGCCAGACCAGGGTTTCGGGCGTGAAGTTGATCGTGGCGATCTCGCCCGAAAGATTCTTGAGCATGCCCATGATGGCTTCGGTGAGTCCGGCGTGCCAGACGACGTCTGCGTCGATGAGCCGGCCGGTGCGCGGGTCGCCGCGGCTGGGCCCGATGGCGTACGCCTGCGATGACGTGTTCCAGCGGAAGAAGTTGTACCGTGCGTCCTCGGGGTCCTTCTCCATGTGCGCGCCGGTGGTGGCGTCCTGCTGGTAGCACTCCATCGCGTTGACGATGCCGCACGCCTCGAACGCCTTGTTCCAGCTCAAGATGCCTTCGCGCACGAACTGGCGGTAGCGGATGGGTGTGGTGGATTCGATGTACCAGACGATGGGCTGCTTGGGAGGCGAGAACTTGAGGTTCGGGTCCGCCTTCTGCAGGTTCCAGCGGTTGATGTAACGGACGGTCTTTTCATCGTCGCCCGGCTTGCCGAGCTCGGTGTAGTACTCATTGAAATACCCCACGCGGCTGTCGGCGATGCGCGGCTTGAAGGTCGGGTCTTCCGGAAGCGAACGAATGGAATAGTGCAGATCCATCAAGCGCCCGCCCGGCCCGGGCAGTTCATACGTGACTTCAAGGTTCTCGGGAAAGGCCTTGGCCTTCTGCAGGACCGACAAGCGCGTGTCCGCTCCGCCGAAGTATGAACCGAGTCCGTAGCCGCCGAAGAACTTGCCGTATTGACCGACAAGCATGCCCTTGAAGTCGATGACCGGTCCGCCGCCGGGGCCGACGGCGACCACGGGCACGTCAAGGATGACGCGGTCGGTGTACAGGCCCTTGATGGAGCGCTTCGACTCGGCGTCGCCGCTGGAGCGCACCAGAAAGTTGGGCTCGATGAGCACGAGGCTTTTGTCGATTCGCTTCCAATACGCGTAGGTGGTCCCGCCCATCACGCCTGCTTCTTCGTTGCCGCCGGCGACGGTGGGCGCGATGATGAACAACTGGCCGGGATACTCGCGCGGCAGTTCGGCGAGCAGGCGACCATCCTTCTTGCTCTGATACAGCGTGTACATGCTGCCCGAGCCGTCGGCTGTGGAGACGACCTTCTCAAGGCCTTTTGTGACATCGGCGAACGGCGCGTAGTCCGCGGCGTCAAGCGAGTCGGGGCCGGAGGGTGCGTTGGCGTTCCAGCCGCCCGCGCCGTTGCCGCCGTCCTGTCCGCCGCCGCCACCACCATTGGGGCCGCCGCGTCCGCCTCCGCCGGGACGCGGACCACGTGGGCCGCGCGGCCCGCGAGGTCCGTTGGGGTCCTGCGGGTCGTACGAAGCGTCATCGTCAGCGTTCTGATCCTGATCGTCCGCTGCGATGGGTTGCTCGGGTGCGGAGTCATCGCCGGTGGATGGTTCGCGCGGCGACGGCGATGTGGGTGATTCGTGAGTCGCCGGAGGAACAACTTCGGGCGCGGTTGGCGGCGTTGTCGAATCGGGCGGGGTCTGCCCACCGGATGACTGGGCGGCAAGATCGAATGCCAGCATGCCGATGGCGAGCGTGACGCCGGCTGAGAGGATCATCGCGTGCGAGGTGCGCAGGTGCATCGAGACTCACTCCTGAATTGAGCGAAAACGCGCTGGAAGTGCGCGAGGTTTCTGAGACGGAAGGTTGTACCAGCAGACCGTTTCCGGGCTGCGGAATCAAGGGGGAAGGAGGGGGGTTTATCGGCAAATGCCGAGCCGGGCACATGCGAAAGGGGATCGACGCTCCCAAAGCGGCTTTCGCAGCCTCGAATCGCAGGTTCAATCGGCATTTTCAAGTATTGGAAGCTCGGCCAATTCCGCGACAGGTGCCTTCGGACTTCCGCATTTCGCTGCAGTTCGCCTGCGGTTACAACTTCCCGTTCGTGACTCCACCGCAGAAGACACCATCGCCATCGCATGCCGGATTGCGCGTCATCGGTCCGCTCGCGGCGATGTGCATTGTCGTCGGATCGACGTTCGGCATCGGCATCTTCAACGGTCCGCCGCAGGTGGCCATGCACCTGCCCACCGCGGCGATGCTGCTGGCGCTGTGGATCGGCGCGGGGGCGCTGTCGCTGGGCGGGGCGTTCGCCGACGCCGAACTCGGCGCCATGCTGCCGAAGGCCGGCGGCGACTACGTCTTCCAGGGCGCGGCGTTCGGTCCGTCAGTCGCGTTCGCCAGCGGATGGATGCTCGTCACCGGGGTGTACGCCGCTGGCCTGGCGTACATGACAGTCGCGCTCAGCGAGATTCACCTGCAGAACCTGTTGAGCTGGATTCTGCCGCAGTCGGTTGATCTGAAGCGATCGCTGTGGGCGACATCGCCGATGGTCATCAATGGCAGGGAGTTCTTCCCGGCAGTCGACATCACGCTCGCGCGCCTGTGCGCGGCGATGGTGATGTGCATGTTCACGCTGCTCAATGTCTGGGGCACGAGGCAATCGGTGCGCGTGCAGGCGGTGATGACGCTCGTGCCATTCGGCATCGTCGCGCTGTTCGCGATGGTGACGCTGGGGTTGACGGCTGACGCGGCGACGGTGAAGGCCGTCGCGGGCGTTCCGCACGACCAGCCGCCACAGTTGTCGTTGAAGAACTTCGTGCTGGCGTACATGCCGGTGTTCTTCGCATATTCCGGATGGAATGTGGTGGTCTACGTGGGAGGCGAGGTGGAGAATCCCGGCCGCGCGATTCCCCGCGCGCTCATCACCGGGTTGTGTGCGATCGCCGCGCTGTATGCGCTCTTGAATATCGCGTTTGTGCATGCATTGGGTATGGACGGTCTGCGCGCCATCGGCGAATCGGGCGGCGAAGCCGGGGCGAAGACCGCGGCGGTGTTCATCGGCAAGGGCGGCCAGCTCGCGATGACCATCCTCATCACCATTGCGCTGCTCACGGCGACCAACGGCAACACGCTCACGGGCGGACGCATCGCCTACGCGATGGGCAACGCCGGCGCGTTCTGGTCCAAGGCCGGCCGGCTGTCGCGCCGCGACACGCCGGCGGTCGCGCTGTGGATGCAGGCCGCTTTGACGATTGCGATGATCTTCACCGGCACGTTCAATCAGCTGCTGCAGGTGTGCAGCATCGCGATGATCATGAGCGGCTGCCTGAACGTGCTGGCGCTGTTCGTGCTGCGCTGGAAGCAGCCGCAGACGCCGCGGCCGTATCGGGCAAACGCCTATCCATGGCTGCCTGCGATGTACCTTTTGGCGAACGTGCTGGCGATCGGGGTGATGGCGCACGGCGCGGTCGATCCCGGAGAAGGCATGAAGCCCGACTGGATGCCTTTGCTTGGCGTGGGATTGTTCTTAGTCGTGTGGCTGGGGCACACGGCATGGCGGCGCGCAAGGGTGCCGCTTGCGGCTTAGCATGGCGCCTTCGGAAGGACGCGCGGCTAAGCCGCAAGCGGCTGACATCGAATCCACCGTAATCTCAATCCAAAATCTCCAATCCAAGATCCGAAATTCCCATGTCCTTCGACATCACCGTCATCCACGCCCGTCAGGTCCTTGATTCCCGCGGCAACCCCACCATCGAATGTGAAGTCGGGCTCTCCGGCGGCGCGACCGGCAGGGCTGCGGTTCCCTCAGGCGCATCCACCGGCGAGAACGAAGCCGTGGAACTTCGCGACGGCGACAAGAAACACTGGCAGGGCAAGGGCGTGAGCAAGGCCGTGGCCAACGTCAACGCCAACATCGCGCCCAACCTCATCGGCCTCGACGCGCGCGAGCAGGTCATGATCGATCGCCTGATGATCGATCTCGATCGCACGCCCAACAAGGCCAACCTCGGCGCCAACGCAATTCTCGCGGTGAGCATGGCCGTGGCGCAGGCGGCGGCTTCCGCCACGCAGCAACCGCTGTATCGCTACCTCGGCGGCGTCGCCGCCCGCACGCTGCCGGTGCCCATGCTCAACATCCTCAACGGCGGCAAGCATGCCGACAACACCGTCGATTTCCAGGAGTTCATGATCCAGCCCTGGGGCTTCGACGACTTCGGCGAGGCCCTGCGCGCTGGCGTCGAGTGCTACCACGCTCTGAAAAAAGTCCTTCACGACAAGGGCCTCTCCACCGCGGTGGGTGATGAAGGCGGCTTCGCGCCCGATCTGAAATCCAACGAAGAAGCGCTTCAGGTCATCGCCATGGCCGTGGAGAAGGCCGGCTACAAACTCGGCGAGCAGATCTTTATCGCGCTCGATCCCGCCACCAGCGAACTCGCCAACGAAGCGAAGGCCAAAGGCAAGGAAGGTTATCGCTTCTTCAAGAGCGAGCCGGAGCGCATCGCCACAAGCGATGAGATGATCGACATGTGGGCCAGCTGGTGCGCGAAGTATCCGATCCGTTCGATCGAAGATGGCTTGGCGGAAAACGATTGGAACGGCTGGGTGAAACTCACACGCAAACTCGGCGACCGCGTGCAACTCGTGGGCGATGACCTCTTCGTCACCAATCCGAAGTTCCTGCAGCGCGGCCTGGATGAAGGCGCGGCGAACTCGATCCTGGTGAAGGTCAACCAGATCGGCACGCTGAGCGAGACCTTTGACGCGGTGAACCTCGCCATGCGCAACAAGTATTCAGCGGTGCTTTCGCATCGTTCGGGCGAGACGGAGGATGCGACCATCGCCGACATCGCCGTGGCCACCAACTGCGGCCAGATCAAGACCGGCGCGCCCTGCCGCAGCGATCGCAACGCCAAGTACAATCAATTGTTAAGAATCGCCGAAGACCTCGGCGAGCAGGGCGTGTACGGCGGGGCCATGTGGAGCAAGTAGCGACAAGCGGGGGGGAGGGGGAGGGAGTCGGCCAAGCAGCAAGAGATTGCAACGTAAGGCGTTAGATTGGGGGAAG
>CAZCGB010000016.1:0-14019 GCA_964498045.1 uncultured Isosphaeraceae bacterium | reverse complement strand
GTTGATGCCGCAGTGGTTGGCGGTCATGAAGTACGGCTTGCGGTCCTGCGAGGTGTTGTTGACCATGAAGCCAGTGCAGAAGGTACTGCCGCCGGTGGAGATGACGGCGACGGCGTTGATCTGATCCTGCCAACCCGCGCCTTCGGGGCACACCACGTCGATGTTGCACGAGCCCGACGCGATGCCGCCTTCATCCTGCTTGCGGAACTCGGCGGGAATGGCGAACTCGCGATAGCCCACGTTGATCGAGCCGAGCGTGAATTTCAGATTGCGCCGTGCTTCATTGGGCACGACGAGCTCGATGACGGCCTCATCGCCGACGACCGGCGGCGTCCACAGTTCGCCGGTGACCGAGTTGTCGGCCGCCGTGAACGGACGAATCGTCATGCGCATGTCCGAGGAATACACGAACAGGCGTCCGCCTTCGGGCATCTGGTAATCGGTGAACCCGAAGTTGAGCGAAACCGCGCCCGGAGAGGTGACTCGAAGCCGCCACACGGAGTTCAAGTCGTCGAGCCGCTCCCATGTGCCCTTGTGAGCGGGGTTGATCTTGACGACATTGGGAATCGCATAGCGCGGAGCCCAATCGGTCATCTTGTCGTTCTGGGCGTCTTCTTTCAGCGCCGCCTCAATATCCATCGGCGGCATGGCGATGAGGTCGACCATCTGCTGCGGTTGCAGCGGGTGGGTGAGGACTGCTGGAACCGGAACATCGGCGATGCCCGCGCTTGCGGGGGATGATGGAACAGCAACGCACAAGATGGCCGCAGCGATGGCGGCAGACACAAACTGTCGGGCACGTTTATGCACGGATGAATCCTCTCCTGGAGAAATACGGGGACACATTGTGGGATGAGACTTCGCGACTCCGGACCAAGCCCCCCGGGGCTTGTGCCCCTTGAATCGAATTGCACGAGGCGCGCGAATTGAGGATTCGTGCGCTCGCGACCCATCACCCGCCGCTGCACGCCGCATGCGGCGTGACACAACTCCCGGAAAGATCAGAAGTTACCACGATCTTCCGGGTGAAACAAGCGGGAATACGCCGTTTCTCCATCTTCTCTAAGCCACTGGAGCATGGAATCGCCAAGGTAGGAAAACTGTGCAGTTTGCGGCTGCAAGTTTGAGCCAACAAGAACCTCAGATGGGGCATTCATGGTCGCGCGAGGCGCGGAGCTGGTGGCTGCAGAAAATGCTCATCAGATCGCCTGCGATGTCGACGCACCCGAGAAACTAATGGGAGTTCCATGAGGCACATTGGGAGTCTTGTTGCGTCTGAAAGTGGCTAGCAGCGCGGGCATGATCAGAAGCGTCAGCAGGGTGTTGGTGATCATGCCGCCGATGACCACGCTGGCGAGCGGCCGCTGCACTTCCGAGCCTACGTGCGTGTTCATCGCCATGGGCACGAATCCCAGCGCGGCGACCAGGGCGGTCATCAAAATCGGCCGCAGCCGCAGCACGCGCGTCTGCTCAATGGCGGCCTCCAGCGCGTCACCGGCGGCGCGGCGTTGATTGAACGTCGCCACCAGCACCAGTCCGTTGAGCATCGACACGCCGCTCACGGCTACGAACCCGATGCCCGCGGAAATCGTGAACGGCATGTCGCACAGCAGAAGCGCGGCAATGCCCCCGAGCGCGGCGAACGGCGCGCCGGTAAACACGATCAGCGCATCGCGCAACGAGTGCAGGCTCATGTACAGCAGCAGCATGATCAATGCGAGCGCGACGGGAACGATGAACATCAACCGCGTCTTCGCCTGCTGCAGGTGCTCGTACTGGCCGCCGTACATCACGAAGTAGCCCGCCGGGAGCGCGAGTTCTCTTGCGATGCGCTGTCGCGCCTCGGCGACAAATGATCCGAGGTCGCGTCCGCCCGTCACATTGCACTGCACGACGATGCGCCGCTGCTGCCACTCGCGCGTCAGCGTGGACGGGCCATCGGTCTCTCGAATCCGGGTCAGGGATGACAGCGGCAATCGCCCGCCTGATGGCGTGGGCACCGTGATCGCCGAGATGCTCGAAACGCTGTGGCGATGCGCCTCGTCGAGACGGATCGCCAGCGAGAATCGCCGCTGGTTCTCGCGCACCTCGCCGACGTTGATGCCGCCGATGGCCTCGACGATCTGCAGGACCGTCTCTGCGGGAATGCCGTGCCGTGCGATGGCGTCCTGATCGACGATGATTTCGAGCATGGGCTGACCGGTGATCTGCTCAGCCGCCACGTCGGCCGCGCCCGGGATCGATTCGAGGATGGCCACGACGTTGGCCGCCTGCGTGCGAAGCGTCTCCAGGTCATCGCCGAAGATCTTCACGCCGAGGTCGGCACGGATGCCGGCGATCATCTCGTTGATGCGCATCTCGATGGGCTGGCTGCCCACGACGCGCATCCCGGGCATGGCGCTGAGCGTCGCGCTCAGTTGCGCAGCAAGGTCATCCTGCGTCGTCGCCCGCGTCCACTGCGAGCGAGGCGTGAGCGTGATGAAGACATCGGAGAGTTCAATACCCATCGGGTCGGTGGCGACGGCTGCAGAGCCTGCGCGGGACCACACATCCCGGATCTCGTCGGGGAACTCGCTCAGCATGAGCTGCTGCAGGCGCACGTCGTAGCGGACGGACTCATCGAGCGAGACGCCTGCCAGCCGCACGAGGTTAAACGTCAGCGCGCCCTCAGACAGTCGTGGTATGAATTCGGTTCCCAGTCGGGATCCGAGCCAGACGCCAACGGCGAGCAACGCCACGCCGAACAAAAGCACGGCGTATCGGGCTCGAATCGCGAGGCGCACGATTGGCGCATAGATCCATTGCGCAACGCGCACAAGCAGATTCTCGGATTCGTGGCCGTCATGCGCGGGCGCAGCGCCAGGTTTCGGCTTGCGCAGGAGTATGGCCGCCAGCGCGGGCATCAGCGTCAGCGAAAGAATCAGCGATCCAAGAAGAGCGAAGATGACTGTCAGCGCCATCGGCCGGAACAACTTGCCTTCGATGCCTTCAAGCGTGAGGATCGGCAGGTACACGACCATGATGATGAGTTCGCCGAACATGGTCGGCCGCCGCACTTCAAGGGCAGCGTCGCGGACGATCTCGATCTTGCTGCGCGCGTCACGCGAATCGCTGAGCCTGCGCACGCTGTTCTCGACCATGATCACGCTGCTGTCGACGACCAGGCCGAAGTCGATCGCGCCCAGGCTCATGAGGCTCGCGGCAATTCCAGTCGCCAGCATCGCATTCGCAGCGAACAGCATCGAAAGTGGAATGGCCATCGCCACGATGACGCCCGCGCGAATGTTTCCGAGAAACGCCAGCAACACCGCGATGACCAGCAGCGCGCCCAGGCCGAGATTCTCCTTCACGGTATCAATGACCTGATCAACGAGTTCGGTGCGCTGATACACGATCTTCACATCAACGCCTGCGGGCAGGCCGGGCCTGATCTCCTCCAGGCGACGGGCGAGTCGCGCGGAGACATCATGACTGTTCTCGCCGGTGAGCATGAACGCCAGGCCAAGGACCACTTCACCGTCGCGGCCTGCGGTCGCCGCGCCACGCCGGATCTCGTGGCCGATCGCGACTTCGCCGATGTCGCGCACGCGAATCGGGGAACCATCATGTGCGGCGATGACGATGTCGGCGATCTGCTGCAGGCTTGTGGTGAGGGCGATGCCCTGCACGATCTGCTGTTCGCCGCCTGAGACAAGGTATCCGCCGCCCGCGTTCATGTTGTTCCGCCGCAGCGCTTCGATGACTTCGTCCATCGTCAGTCCGCGCTGCAGCAGGCGGTCGGGATCGAGCAGCACCTGATACTGCTTGGTGCGTCCGCCCCATGTATTGACTTCCGCCACGCCGCGGACTGAAAGCAGCTTGGGCTTGATCATCCAGTCGTGAATCGACGTGAGTTCCTCAAGCGAAAGCGAACCGTCGGGGCTGCGCACGATGTAATGGAAGATCTCGCCCAGGCCGGTGGAGATGGGCCCGAGCTCCGGCCTCTCAATGCCTTCGGGCAGTTCCACCGCCGAGAGGCGTTCGCTGACGAGCTGCCGCGCAAGGTGGATGTTTGTGCCGTCCTCGAAGATGGCGGTGACCTGCGAGAGTCCGAACTTGGAGATTGAGCGGACCTCGCTGAGCGCCGGAAGGCCGGCGACGGTCTGTTCGATGGGAAGCGTGACCTGCTGCTCGACCTCCAGCGCGCCAAGGGCCGGCGCGTTGGCGTTGATCTGCACCATCACCGGCGTGGTGTCCGGGAATGCGTCAATGTCGATCTTTCTCGCCGAACTCACGCCGATCGCCGCGACCAGAATCGCAATGAGCACGACGAACCAGCGGTGGGTGATTGAGGCGGAGACGATACGTTCAAGCATGATGTTCCTTGTGCTGGCCTCGCCTGAGACGCGGCCAAACCGGGCTGTCCGGCGCGCAGTGATCGCCGGAAAAAATGCGGACGCCGCGCGAACCGTCAGTCCTGTCCTGCTCCACGCCTCATTCTTTTTTTCCGCCCGCTTCGCAGCATCCCGCGCCGATCGACGCCTTCATCAACTGCGTCTTGAGCAGAAACGCTCCGGCGGTGACGACCTCATCGCCATCCTGCAGGCCGCTGAGCACGATGTAGTGGTCGCCCAGATCCGCGCCGAGGCGAACCTTGAACGGCTGGAAGACCGCGTCGGTCTGGCGCACAAAGACCAGGTTGCAGCAACCGTCCCATTGCACAGCTTCGTGCGGCAACACCAGCTGCGACTGCGCATTCGACGTGACGATCCGTCCCTTGCCGAACATGTGCGCACGCAGCGCGTCTCCGGGATTCGCGAGGCTTGCCCGGGCGGAGAGCGTGCGCGTGGTTTCATCCACTGCAGCGGAGATCCACTCGATCTTGCCGTTGAAATGCTCGCCCTGCATCGCCGGAAGCGTCACTTGCACGTCCTGGCCCACATGCACGTTGCGAATGTCGCTCTCGCGAATGTCCAGCATCGCCCACATCCTGGTCACGTCGGCGATCATGAAGAGTGGCGTCTGGGTTTCGATCATTTCTCCACGCACCGCGTGACGCTCGATCACAATGCCGTCAAATGGCGCAACGACCGAAAGCGTTGAGGTCGTGTCGTTGTCGGCGATGACCTTCTCCACATCTGCTTCAGTCAATCCGAGGTTTCGCAGGTGCTGCGTCGCACGCGAGAGTTCAATGCGGGCCTCAGTCAGGCTGGTCTCGGAATCGATCAGTTCCTGCTGCGTGACAGCGCCGCCCGCAATGGTCTTCAGCCGAGCCTGGTTTTCAGTCCACAAGCGCACCAGGGCATTGGATTGCAGGAGCGACGCCTTCGCGCCGCCCAGTTCGGATGAATCGATCAGCGCAAGCGCGTCACCGGCCTTGACCGCGTCGCCGGCCTGCTTCAACACCTGCTTCACAGCGCCCGAAGCGCGCGAGGACACGTGTGCGAGCCGATCGCCGTCGAACGCAATCTCCGCATTGCAGGCAATCGAGTGCGTGACCGATTCGGGGTGCAGCGCCTGCCAGCGCACCCCGGCGGCGGCGGCGATGGCGGCATCGTCGAAGACCACCGCCTTCTCCGCATTTGCGCATTCCGCTGACGCCTCACGTTGTGAACGAGGCATGGCCGCGAGTTCGTTCACGCTCGAGGCCAGCACCACACTCGGGCCTGCGACCGACGCTTGCGGCTTGATGGCAAAAGGCGCGAGTTTTGGTGGCGGGGTGTTCTCCGCGAGCGATTCGGAACCGATTGCATCCTGCGAAGACGAGATCCAGCCCTGTCGATCAGCGAAAACGACCAGGGCCGCACCGCCAAGCAACGCAACGGCGCCGAGAAGAATCGTGATGTTCCTGTCCATTCGTGCATGCTCCTTGTTGGCCGCTCCCGGCCAATGAATACGGGTGTCGTCACTCATCCGCCCTTGCAGATCGTGCATTGCGATTCCGGAACGCTGTGCTCGGCACACCAGTCGCCTTCTGCCTTGAACGCCGCGATCAGCACCGGGCTGCAGCGCGTGCAGAACGCTTCGGGCACGCCATGCTCGGCACACTGGCCGAGTTTCTCAACCAGTTCCGGGTGGCAGAATGCGTCCACCCGCTCGGGCACGCGGTGCTTGGAGCAGAGGGCTGTCCCGGTCGGAACGTTTGTGTCGCCGTGCAGATGTGTCTCACCCTCGGCTGCGTGATCATGTCCGTCGCCGGCGGAGTGATCGTGCCCGTCGTGATCGTCAGCCGCTTGCTTGGTCTGTGAGTTGGTCGGCTGTGGCTTGCGATTCGCGTTCCATCGAAGGTAGCCGTATGCCGCGCCGGCGCCGACGAATGCCAGCACGAGAATGATGATGAAGTTTTTCATGGTCTGTTGATTCCGTCAGAAGCATGGTGATCGAAACGAGTGAACAGCGGCGCTCTATCGCTGCGCGAAGCGAAAGCGCATGCGAAAGCGTGGAAGGCGCTTCAGGTAGGTTGTGGGATCAGATCAGCAGCAGGCATCGCCGCGCAAGCAGCGATGAGCTCTCCGCCGGCCGGGGAGGCGCGTCAGACAGCCCTGCAACGAGCGGCGCGACATGCACGGTCGCCGCCGCTGGCGCGATCATCGCGATGCATGAGGGAATCAGCGCCAGATCCATCGATTTGGCGTGAGACGAGCCGGCGATGTCCTTGACCGTCGCGATCGGCACGCTCACCGCGCCGTCGCAGCAGAGGCAGTCAGCCTTGTCTCGGCAGGGCAGTTGCGAGTCATCGTGCTCATCGGTGGCAGGGCAGCAGGATTCGCCGCAGCCGTCGCCAGCTGATTCGGTTGCGCTTTCTGTCACGTCCTGCGCGATCGCGCATGCGCACCACGCGGGAGAACAGACCGCGAGCATGCCGGCAAGGAAGATGTGCAGGAAGAGTCGCACGAGCCACCAGCATAGCGCACGATCGCGGCGCTGGCCAGCGAGGCTGTTCGATATCCGGGGCCGATAAATCCCGCGACGCAACGAAACGCCGCCGCCCGGATCGGGCGGCGGCGAAATGCGATTTCGGATACTCGCTCGAACAGGCGCGCGGTTCAGCCTGGGCATGCGCCCCACGCGGAGATAACTCCCAGCAGGTCGGCGACGTTGACTTGCGTGTCGGCGTTGATGTCCGCCGGGCACGTCGTCGGCGGGGCCGGGCACGGACCCCAGGACGAAATCACCGTCAGCAGGTCAGCGACGTTCACGCCGCCATCGCCGTTCACGTCCGCCGGGCACGCCGCGGCGCACTGCGCCTTCTCCATCCGCAGGTCATCGAGTCCGGCCTCGACAACCGTGCCGGTTCCCGCATCGTTGGCGGCGAAGCGGACCTTGATCTGATTCGTGGGGGCGACGAACTGGCTGATCAGGAATCCATCGCGCTTCCATCCATTGCTGGTGGTGCCGATGGTCTTCACGGGAACCCACGTCGAGCCGTTGTTGTTCGAAACGGAGATGGTGAGCGTATCCGTTGTGGACGGCACAACGGTGTCGGAGGTGTAGAACCAGTACGCAAAGGTGATGCGATACGCGCCGTTGCTGGCGTCGAAGGTGGGGGAGACGAGCGAGGTGGGGCCGCCGTCGACATCGGAGCTGCCCGCCGCGCCGCCGACGGCGCCGTTCTGGGTGATGAACGCGACCACGCCCGGAGCAGGCGTCGCGTCATCTTCGGGCGCCGCCTGCGCCTGGGAGTTGAGGGTGCCGATCGGATCAGCGGCCTGCCATGCTCCGGCAGTCAGCGTCGGATCGTTGACCACGCTCCAGCCGGCGGTGCTGCCCTCGAACGCCTCGTCGAGCGTGATGTTCACGCCGTTGGCGCGAACCGCGAAGTACGTGTTCGTCGGCGCGCTTGCGGGTGACGTGTAGGTGATCGGCGTGCCGTTGGGACTCACCTGCACACTGATGTAGTAGCGAATTTCGTCGCCGCAGGTGCCCGCCGGCAGCGTGGCGTCGAAGTTGTTTCCGCCGGTGTTCGTCAGGGCGGTGAACGTGTACGCGCCGCCGTTCACGCTGTAGTACAGCCGTGCGCTGCCTGCGACAATCGGCGCCGCCGGGATGTGATTGATGACCACGCTGAAGGTCGTGCCCGTCGATGGGTTGACCAGCGTCGGCGGGTTGGCGACGGCCAATTGGACTCCGGCGTTCATCCACACTTCCATCGAGTTGCAGCGGCCGAAGACCAGGTCGACCCAGCCGTCGTTGTTGATGTCGAACGCGGCAATGTTGTGCGTGCCGGTCAGCATGCTGTTCGGAATGACCGCTGGCGTTTCCTCCTGCAGGGTCACGCTGGGCACATTGCCGAGGTTGTGATAGATGTGCGCGCGACGGGCACACCCGAAGCCGTCGACATCCACGTCGGAGATCAAGACATCCTTGAACCCGTCGTTGTTCAGGTCGGCGGCGACCGACTGGCTGCCAAAGTCTCCGCTCGGGGATCCAATGAAATTCGTGCTGGAGAAGTTCGCCGAACCGTCGGCGGCGTTGCCGAGGTTCAGGTGATAATGATCCTGATTGTCATCGGAGACAATGAAGTCGAGCTTGTTGTCGTTGTTCAAATCCGCAACGGAGACGAAGTACGGCGAAAGTGCCGTGGGCACGCTGTAGATGTTGAAGAAGCCGACGTTGGCCGGGTTGTTGTAAGAGATGCCGATGTGCTGCGGCGGGTTGAGGCCGGTCTGCTTGACGACATCGTTGACGCCGTCGCCGTTCATGTCGGCGATGACGCTCGCCGCGCCGAATGCCGACACCAGATAGTTACCCAGGCCGTAGCTCAGGTAGTTGTACGTGCTTCCCATGCGCATCACGCTCTGATCAACAAACACGCCGGGGTTGGCCGCACCGAGATTGACATACAACTTGTTGTCCATGTCGGTGCCGCCCGGCTCGTTGGGGCCGACTTCGGCGGAGTCGTAGTCGCCAAAGTACAGGTCTGCATAGCCATCACCGGTGACATCACCAACCGCGACCGAGCAGAAGCGCGGGTGCCATGAGGTGCCGGTCTTGCTCACGGTTTGCGGGAATCGGTTGTAGTCGTATTGCAGTCCCTGCCAAACGCCGCCAACCGAACCGAGGTTCTTGTACACGCGCGGCTCGCCCAGGAATCGCGGCAGGTAGTACGGCTGACCGTTGTTGTTGATGTCAACGGTGTTCGTGACGTCACTGATCGTGGTAGCGGTGATGACATCGGCCCAGCCGTCGTTGTCGACGTCGGCGATGACCACGTCGCGGTCGTTAGTGGGATCGAGAAAGCCGCGGCTGGAGGTCGCGCCGTTCCAGTACGGCGTGAACTGTGAGTAGTTCGACATGCCGTTGGCCTGCGTGATTTCGGCCGCAGGCACGTTGATGGAGCTCGCCGCGAGCGTGGAGGTGCGATCAACCAGCACGCCGTTCTCATTCATGAACAGCACATTGGGCCGTCCGCCGAAGAACGTGAAGGGCGTCTTGCGCACGACCACCAGGTCGATGTCGCCGTCATGATCGAGGTCCGCCCATGCGTAGTCTTTTTCCTCCGGGTCCGCAGTGCTTGTGGCCGGTGTGCCGACGATGCGGTTGGCGGTGTCGTTGACGTACGTCGCCCACTGCGCCGAAGCGCCTGTGGTGATCATCGCCGAACTCATCAGTGAAAGCAGAAGTGTGTTCAACGCGCGTCCATCGCGCGGACCAACAGGCAATCCATTTTGGCGCATTCTCGGCGTATCCTCGGTGTGATCAATTTCTCTGGGCGTTTCTGGCAGGTCGGCGCGCATTGCGGAACAGGTGTGATTCGTTTCCCGCCACTTCGCTGTTGCACCCGACCCGGGCACCTGAAGATTAGCCTCGATTTCCTGATTTCGGAAGTGGCCTTTGGAAACTCTGCGGCAAATCGCGCAGGATTCACAATCAACCAGGATGCCCGTTGAACGCTTGTCGAACTCATCAAAACGGCGTGAGTTTCAGGCCAAATCGATGAAAAACCCCCGGGCGAAGCCGGGGGTTCAGAGCATGTTGGGCAATTCAGAGAACCGTGGGTTACGGGCACGCGCCCCAGGCCGAGATCACGCCAAGGAGGTCGGCAACGTTGACCTGGGCGTCGGAATTGATGTCGGCAGGGCAGGCGGCCGGCGGAGCCGGACATGGGCCCCACGCCGAGATCACTGAAAGCAGGTCGGCGACATTGACGCTGCCGTCGCCGGTGACATCGGCGACGCAGGGCAGGGTGCACTGCAACTCCTGAACTTGGAAGTTGTCGATGCCGGCTTCCACCACCGCGCCGGCTGCCGAGCCGTCGGCGATGAAGCGCACGCGCACCTGACTGGTCGGCGTGACGTACGCACCAACAGTGAACGAGGCGTTTTCCCAGATCGTGTTCGTGCCGTCAGAGATTGTGCTGGTCACCGTGTGCACTGTTGTCCAGGATGAACCGTTGTTGCTCGACACTTGGGTGGTAAGGAAGTTGCCGGCAGCGCTGGCAAAGAACCAGCGAGAGTATGAGATGGTCGCGTCGGTTCCGGCGAGATTGATGGTGGGGGAGGTGAGCGCCGTCGATCCGCCATCGATGTCTGAGAGGGCGGCGCCCTGCCCGGCGATGCCGTTGAGGGAGACGAAAGCCTTGACGCTGGCCGCACCGCCGGTGGCATCGTCTTCCGGCGCCGCGCTGGCTCCATTGAACAACGTCCCGTTGGGATCAGCGACTTCGAAGGTTCCGGCCGTCAGCGTCGGGCTGTCGGAAACACTCCATGTTGCGACTGAGCCTTCGAATGCCTCATCCAAGGTGATATCGGTGCCGAGTGCGGCGACGGCCAGATACGGCGACGCCGGAGCGGATGGCGGATCAAACTTCGTCCCACCCGCAGTCAAGTCGGCGCTGAAGTAGAACGCCACACGGTTGGTGCATGCCACGGCCGGCAGGGTGGCCTGATACAGGTTGCCGCCCAGCGATGTCATCGCTGACTGCGTGAATGCGCCGCCATTGATCGACACGTATTGCTTGCCCGAATTTGGAACGATTCCGGCGCCGCCAATGCCGTTGAGTTGCACATTGAAGGTCTTGGTTTGATTGGGCGTGAGATACCCTGGAAGTCCTGATGGATACGAGAAAGCGATTCCCGCCGGTGGAACGTTCATCCAGATGAATGTTCCAGTGCAGCGGCCGATGATCAGGTCCTTCCAGCCGTCGCCGTTGAGATCGAAGACCGCGACATTGTGCGTGCCGCTCATGTTGGCGGCCGAGTTATTGAGTCCGCCCACGCTTTGCTCCTGAAGCGTGACGCTGGGCGCATTGCCGAGGTTGCGATAGATATGCAGACGCCGGCTGCAGCCGGAAATATCGACATCCACGTCGGAGATGAGCACATCATTCCAGCCATCGTTGTTGAGATCGGTCACGATGCTCTGACTGGCGAAACCGTCGTCGCCTCCCGTTTGAAATGAGAAGGTGAACGTGCTGAAGTTGGAGGTCCCGTCGCCGGCGTTGCCGGTGTTGATCAAGTATCGGTCGGCGCCGTCATCACTGGTGACCAGATCGAGCCGGCCATCATTGTTCAAATCGCCCGCGGAGACAAAGTACGGGGCGTTGGTGTTGACGATCTTGTATGTCGGGTCTGGGAAGTAGCCCACATTGGCGGGATTGTTGTGTTGAATGGCCACGTGCAGCGGGGCGTTGAGCGATGTTTGCTTGACCACGTCGAGCACGCCGTCGTTGTTCATGTCGCAGATCACGCTTGCCGCGCCGAAGGCCGAGAGCAGGCCGGGATTGGCGGTCATGCGTTCCGTGCCAGAGTCGCTGAAGTATCCGGGGTTGCTTGCTCCGGCGTTGATCAGCAGCTTGTTGTTGTAGTCGTACTGCTCGACGCCGCCGGAGTCGTAGTCGCCGAAATACAGGTCCACGTATCCATCGCCGGTGACATCGCCTGCGGCGACCGAACAGAAGCGCGGCTGGGCGTTGGGGAAACTCGGATTGGCCATGTCGGGAATCCGCGTCGGTTCAAAGCGGAATCCACGCCAGACGCCTTTGACTGATCCGAGGTTCATGTAGATGCGCGGATGACCGATGATCTTGCCTGCTCCGTCGGACAGCGTGGTGGCGGTGACGATGTCCAGCCAGCCGTCGCTGTTGACGTCGGCGAGCACCACGTCGCGATCATTGGTGGGCGTGTTGAAGCCCTGATCAGACGCCGGCTGAGGATCGGTCACGCCGTCGTTGTTCATGTCCACGGCGATTGCGTAGAGCGCGGTGCGATCGACGAGCACGCCGTTGATCGAATGCCCCTGCGCGGTGCCTTCGTTCATGAAGAGGATGTTGGGGAAGCGGCCGGTCGACGTGAACGGCTGCTTGCGCACGCAGACAAGGTCAATGTCCCCGTCATGATCAACGTCACCCCATGCGTAGTCTTTTTCCTGCAGATCGCCGGTGCTGGTGGAAGCGGTATTGAGCCCCGGGCCGACCGGCATGCGCGTGGCAGTTTCGTTGGCGAATGTGACCCACTGCGCGCTTGCTGACGAACTCAGGAGCGCACACGAAGCGGTCAGCGCGGCGAGAGCGACGCCGCGTCGATAGGAGACAAGAGATCGAATGGTCATTCCGGGTACTCCAGGCACAAAAACCGAAAGGCGGCGAGCGAACGAACGGCGCGCCCCTCTTGGCCGCAACGTCGATCACAATCGACGTTTCCCGTCGCGGGCGTGCGACGTGGCCGGCTCGTGCAAGATACGACCTACCTTACCCGGGGATTCTCGATGTGCCAAGATTGCAGCGTGGAATTTGTAGCGATCGAAGCTGTTCATGAACGCCGCCGGTTGCATGAAGCAACCGGCGGCTCGTATTCCAGATCTTCAAAAACGCTCGACCATTACGGGCACGGACCCCATGCTGTGATGACGGTCAGCAGGTCCGCGACATCGACAGTCAGCGACGCGTTCAGATCGCCGCGGCAAGGTGCGGGGACGCCGGGGCAATTCCCCCAGCCGGCGATGACCGCAAGCAGGTCCGCGACATTGACGGCATGATCGCCATTGAGGTCGGCGTTGCACGTCGGCTCGCAGCCGTCGAGCAGGCCGTCGTTGTCGGCGTCAAGCGACGGATTGTTCAGGATGTCCATCAGGTCCACGACGCCGTTGTTGTTGCAGTCGCGGCGGTTGCCTTCGTAGGCCAGGAGGAATGAACCGAAGTCGATGGAATTGATCGAGCCGTTCTGATCGATGTCATGCACGGCGCAGACGGCGTCGGCATTGACGCCCGTGGCGTTCCAGCAGGCCTTGAAGGCGTTGAAGTCGTCGATCTGCACGTCGTTGTCGCCGTCGGCGTCGAACTCGGCCCGGCCGAGCGAATCGAGGAACGCGATGAGCTTCGCCTGATCGGCGCCGGAAAGCGCGGCGTAGGCGTTGGCGGTGGGAATGCCCTGCGAACCGAGGCCGCCGTGAAGCGCGATGGCGGCGTTGACGCGCGTGGTCAGGGTGCCTGCGGCGACGCGGCCGTCGTGCCACATCGGGTCGCGATTGCGCACGCCCCAGAGCGCGGGGGTTCGGATCAACTGTTCGGTGCCCATGCCCTGCACGATGAAGTCGGCGTTGATGCCCATGTCGTGCAGCAGGAAGTCGGCGTACGGCCGAATCGTCTTGCCCGCAAGCGCGGCTTCAAGGCCTCCGCCGCTGGAGGTCGTGTACGAAGGCGTGTGACAAACGTTGCAGCCGATCGAGTTGAAGATCGTCTCGCCGCTCATGCCCGAGCGCGGGGTCTGCGGCGGCTGCGTGAGGAAGCGCTGGAAATCGGTGACGCGGTCGATGAAGTGCCGGCCGTTGCCATCCGGTCCGTCCTCGGGATCGGGCCGCGTGTCGCATGCCGCAAGTTGCGCGGCGTTGCCGTTGGGGGCGTTGTCAAACGGAATGAACCTGTTGGAAAGGCCAAGTTCGTTCTGGGAAGCGTCAGCGGAGAAGGACAGGATGGTGGCGAGCTGCGCCTTCCAGCCGAAGCGGCCGACGCGAAGCGGGCTGGCCGGCGGATCCTCGAAGGCCGAGACCATGTGCGCGACGCCGCGCACAGACAGCGACTGACCATCGCGATTGGATAGCAGC
>CAZCGB010000015.1:0-14187 GCA_964498045.1 uncultured Isosphaeraceae bacterium | reverse complement strand
CTGAGCCGGCGCGTAGAAGCCCATGGGCTGGCTGTTGAGCAGCGCCGCCGCGAATGCCGCGGGGTAATACCGCTTCAGCCACGATGACGCGTAGACCAGCAGCGCGAAGCTGGCGGCATGCGATTCGGGGAATCCATAGCCGCTGAATCCCTTGATCTGCTCGAAGCATCGATGCGCGAATTCCTCGCTGTAGCCGCGCGCCTTCATGCCTTCGACGATGCGCTCGCCGAACATCGCGATCTTGTTGCCCCGGGTCTTCCATGCGGCGATGGCGCGGCGCAGCTGGTCCGCCTCGCCCGGAGTGAATCCCGCCGCCACGATCGACAACGCCATCGCCTGCTCCTGAAACAGAGGCACACCCAGCGTTCGCGCGAGCACGCCCTTCACCAAGTCATCGGGATACTCCGGCTTTTCCCGACCATCGCGACGCCGCAGATACGGATGCACCATGTTGCCCTGAATCGGCCCCGGCCGCACGATCGCCACTTCGATCACCAGATCGTAAAAGCAACGCGGTCGCAGGCGCGGCAGCATCGACATCTGAGCCCGCGACTCGATCTGAAACACGCCGATGGTGTCGGCCCTGCAGATCATGTCGTACACCGCGGGGTCTTCCCCGGGTATCGAATGCAGTTGCAGCGGCCAGGCATGCGCGCACGGAGCGGCGACGGTCGTTTCGATGCGCGGCTCAGCCGCCGACGCGCCGCCGAGCGGGTCGTACAACGCCGCCAAAACGAGATTGCGTGACGCGTCGAATGCTCCGATCGCCTCCTGCTCTTCATCCATTTCTACTGGTGATGGTTGTCTTACAGCGCGGCTGTCATGCGAAGGCGTCGCGGCCACGGGCGGCTGCGCGGGCATCGGCCGGTGTTCGTTCAGCAGATCCAACGCCTTGCGAATGCAGGTGAGCATGCCCAGGCCCAGCACATCCACCTTGAGCATGTTCATCGCATCCACATCGTCCTTGTCCCACTCGATGACGGTGCGGTCAGGCATTGCGGCGTTCTCGATGGGCACGGTTTCGCACAGCGGCCCGCGTGTGATGACGAATCCGCCGACGTGCTGCGAGAGGTGCCGGGGAAAGCCCTGAATCTCCGTGGTCAGCTCCACCAGCCTGCGAATCATCGGGTCGCCGGGGTTCAACCCCAACTCGCGCATCCTGCCCGGCTCCGCCAAGCCGTCCTGCCACCATTCCATGTTCTTCGCGAGCCGATCGACGCAATCGAGCGAGAGGCCGAGCGCCTTGCCGACGTCGCGCACCGCGCTGCGCCCGCGGTAGGAAATCACCTCGGCCGTCAGCGCGGCGCGTTCGCGGCCGTACTTGGCGTAGAGGTACTGAATCACCTCCTCGCGCCGCTCGTGTTCGAAATCAATGTCAATGTCCGGCGGTTCGTTGCGCTCCTTGCTGACGAAGCGTTCGAAGAGCATGTCAATGCGATCGGGATCGACGGCGGTCACGCCCAGGCAGAAGCACACCGCCGAGTTCGCCGCCGCGCCGCGCCCCTGGCAGAGAATCCCTCGCGAGCGCGCGTACACCACCAGGTCATGCACGGTGAGAAAGTAGCGGGCGTAGTCCAGTTCCTCGATGAGTTTGAATTCGTGCTCGATCAATCGCCGCACTTTGTCGGGCACGCCGTGCGGATAATGCGCACGCGCGCCGGCCCGCGTCAGCGCGATCAGGTGCTGCATCGGCGTCGAACCTTCAGGAACGACCTCGTCCGGATACTCGTAGCGCAGTTCATCCAGCGAAAATACCGCGGCTCGTTCGATGATCTGCACGCTGCGCGCGAGCGCCTGCGGATGATCGCCGAACAATCTCGCCATCTCCTCCGGCGATTTGAGATGCCGCTCGGCGTTGGCGAAGAGCCGGAGCCCGGCCTGATCCAATGTGCAGCCGTGCCGAATGCATGTCAGCACATCCTGCACGGGGCGGCGTTCGAGAATATGCGCATGCACGTCATTGGTCGCCACCAGCGGAACGCGCACGTGCTTGGCCAGCGCGGCCAGGCGTTCGATCCGCCGCTGATCGTCCTGACGGTGCAGCCGCTGCGCCGCGAGCGAGATCCGATCACCATCAAACACGCGGCGCAGACCTTCCAGCACCTCGATGAAGGATTGATCAATCGCAGGACCAGTGGGCGGCAGCACGATCGCCAGCATGTCATGCTGATGATCCAGCAGATCATGCAGCACGAGATGGCATTCGCCCTTGGCCGCACGGCGTTTGCCCAGCGTGAGCAGCCGGCACAATCGGCCGTACGCGGCGCGAGTGGCGGGATACGCCAGCAGAGACAGGCCCGGCGGATCGACGAATTCGAGGCGGCATCCCACCGCCAGCGGAAGCGCGACTTCCTTCGCCGCGACATGCGCACGCACGATGCCTGCAAGCGAATTGCGATCAGTGATGGCGATGCCGCGATGTCCCAGCGCCGCAGCCTGCTGCACCAGCTCATCGGGATGACTCGCGCCGGTGAGGAACGTGAAGTTGCTCGTCACCTGCAGCTCCGCGTAGGCGACGTCGGCTGGCGCAAAGCGCAGCGGCGGCGAGGCCGTGTGCGTCGCGGCGTGCAGGGGATGCACGCGAGGCTTGGGTGGGGGCAGTTCAGGCATGATGCTCTACGCCCATGCTCCATGCAGAAACCAGCGGCCTGTCGCGTGACATCGATACAGCCACAGCCAGCGGCCGCGTTCGTCCTGTGCGCAGAAGTAGTCGCGCGTCGTCGCCTGCGCGTCAACGCGATTCCACCACGGCTCGGTGATGCGCTCGGGCCCGACGCACGCGATCACCTCCAGCGCCTCGCCGCGCCAGCGCACTCGCGCCGGCCGCTCGAAGGACGTCTCCACATCCAGGGGCAGCGGCCGCGGCAGCAGCAGCGTCGGGCGATCCGCCTCCGTCACGCGCGGGGTCAGGCCGCTTCCCGCAGCCGGCGCGGAAGCGACCGCCACCATCCTGCACGCGCACTCGGCGAGATGCGACTCAACGACCTGCGCGCGCAACAGGCGATCTTCGCCCAACCGCCCGGCGAGCGTGTCCAGCAATTCGCCCAGCGCACCGGCCGTCATCGCATCCGAAACCGCGCCTGGCCAGCGCTCGATCTGCGCATGCGGCAGCTTCGCCGAACGCATCACCGTCAGCGTCACGCGCTCGACGCCGAAACCCATGTGCAGCCGCTCAACCTTCGGAGCCAGCAGGGACCAGAGATGCCTGCGATCGCGGTTGGGCGCGCTCAGCGTGATCATCGCGTGCTGCGTGCGCGGATGAGCATCCACGCGATGCAGCGTGACCATCAGCCGCCGGATGCCGCGTTCCTGCGTGCGCATCAGATCGCACAGCGGCTGCAGCAGTTCGCGCACGGTGATCTCAATGGCCTCGATCTGTGTTACCGGACCATCGAATTCGCGTTCGACCTGCGGCACCGGCCGCGTGCGCACCGGGTCAATCGTCTCACTCGCGCGGCCGAGCGCCTGGTCGATTCGGCGTATCAGCGCAAGGCCGTAGCGTGCGGCGAGATCGCGACGGGGCAGGACCAGCAGCTGCCCGATCCAGCCGAGCTCAAGCTCATCCAGCGCTTCGATCGTCTCTGTATCGATGCGCAAACCCCGCACCGACAGCGGGGCCAGGGCTTCGCGCTCTCCGCCGCGCGGAACCATGGCGATCGGCTTTTCGCCACAGCGTGCGACGGCCCATGCGCAGCCGATGTTGGACGCCGAAGCCGCCATCGCGTGGAAGCCGCCTCGATGGAGGTCGCGCACGATGCGCGCCAGCAGCGGCTTCTCGCCGCCGAAGAGCCGCTGCGTGCCGGTGATGTCGATGAGCAGGCCATCGGGCGGATCAGGCGCGACGACCGGCGAGTAACGCATGGCCCACACGGCGAGTCGTCGCAGCATTGCGGCGTCGGCGGCCGCATCGAACTCCTCCACGACGCATGCTCCGCCATCGAGGAGCGCGCGGGCATGCGCCAGCGTCATGCCGGGCCGCACGCCGGCACGACGGGCGCTCTCGCATGCGTGCGCGATGCGCTGCGCGTTGTGCAGCGTTTCGCACAACAACACCGGCTGCGCCATGCGGGAAGGCGATGCGTCATGCGGATCGTCGGGCGAAGGCGGCTGGGGCAGGGGGGGCGGCGGGGACTTCCGACGCCGGCGCTTCGCCAGATCGATCGGCCACATCGGCAGAAAGATGGAGGCCATTCGTTTGCTCATCGTGTCTCACCGTCCAGGATCGCCCGCCCACAATGTTCGCTCGCGCGCCCTTGCAACGCAGAAGCTCGATGCTCCAGTGCTGTTGCAACTGTTGATGTCCACCGTGCCGCGGAATGTGCGAAGGCTGCGGCCGCACCAGCCAGCGCGTGCCCGCTGTTGACAGCCGCGCACGATCAGAAGGCGCTCGCACCATCAATGCGAGTCCGACCCTCCCGTCCCCCCCATCCCCCCCATCCCCCCCACCGCCGCCACCGCGCTCTCGCCCGTTGATGTCGATGGGCGCTTCCGCCGCAAGTTGCAGACGGCGCGACTCGGCCATGTCCACGCCGCGCGCATCCGCGATCACCGCCAGGGTTGCGGGCGAACGCAGCGACTGATCGATGGCCCAGACGCGCTGCGCGTCGTCGGCTGGATCGACGAAGATCGATCGCTGCAGCAGACGCCGATCATCATCGCCCGCGCGAATCAGCGCTGCGGGGTACGGCCAGCACGCGCGGCCGATCCAGATCACCTGCCGCAGTGTGCAGCCGTCTTCGCTTTCCAGGGCGCGCCACGCAAGGTGGACGAGCACGCTCAACGCCGGCCAAGGCGCCCGTGACGCGATGGACGCGGAGCGCGGGGCGGCATCATCGGCGAACCATTCATGCAGCATGCCCCGAAGCAGGCCGCCGCCGATGGCGACGTCGATCTCGCGCCATCCAGTGGCGATGCGCATGGAACGGTCGCGAGCGACGTGATCGCACTCGCCAGAGCGATGAAGCTCGCGCAGCAGCGCCCGGGAGCCGATCCTTTGCATGGCCGTCGCCAGCGCGACGAGATCGCTTTTCATGTTCATCTTCCTGATCCAGCGCGACGCGCTCACCATCTCTGTTTGATCGTATTTTGTTAGGGTACTGTCACGGACGCGGTTGTCAAGGGAATTCAGCGATTTTCCACCGCAGTGCCGTGGATGGGTGCATTTCTCATCCCGCGACGTCACCGACGAAGTCAGGTTCGGGCGCGGCCGAAGAACGTCTCGCGATAAATGCACGGCATGATCGGCGCGTGCGATGCAGCGCGACAACGACATGAGATCTGCGACCGGATCAATTCGATCTGCGCAGGTCGATGCCACACAGTTGTCACACGTCAAGGCTCGGCGCCATGCCTCGACAGTATGATCCAGGCATGATCGAAGCCGTGGCTGGAATCGTCGGAGTCATCCTCGGAGCCGCGCTCTCCAGCGTCTGGTGGATGTCGCGCCGAACGCGTGCTCAGGCCGAACTCGCCAATGCCCAAGCCAGCGCAAAATCGTTGAACGACCAGTTGAACGGCATGCGCGGCGAGTTGGATCGCGCCCGCTCGGAGAACGCACAGGTCAACGCTGCGCGGGAACGTGCAGAGAAGGACAGCGTCGGCCTGCGCAAGGAAATGGAGGCCCGCCAGCAGCAGTTCCAAGAGCAGAAGACGCTGCTGGCCCAGGCGGAGCAGAAGCTGACTGACGCTTTTGCCGCGCTGAGCGCGAAATCCCTTGCCGTGAACAACGAGCAGTTCCTCGCACTCGCCCGGAAATCCTTTGAAGTGGTGATCACCGAGGCAAAAGGCGATGTGGACAAGAAGCAGCAGGCGATTGACAACCTGCTCAAACCCATCCGCGAGGCCCTTGACGTGCATGCCAAGGCCGTGGGTGAGATCGAGAAGAAGCGCGAGGGCGCGTACACGCGCCTGGATGAACAGATCAAGGCCATCGCCACCGCGCATGGCGAATTGCGGAACGAAACCGGCCGGCTCGTCACCGCGCTGCGCCGGCCGGAAGTGCGCGGCCGCTGGGGTGAAATGCAGTTGAAGAACGTCGTCGAACTTGCCGGCATGACCGCGCATTGCGATTTCGTGGAGCAATCCTCGGTACAAGGCGAGGACGGCGCGCTGCGGCCTGACATGATCGTGCGCGTGCCGCGCGGCGGCGAGATCATCATCGACGCGAAGGTCGCGCTCAACGCCTATCTCGATTCGCTCCAGCCCGACGCCGACCGCGACGCATGCATGCGCAACCACGCGCGGCAGACCGCCGATCACGCGCGGAAACTCGGCGCGAAGAAATACTGGGATCAGTTCAAGAACACGCCCAATGTCGTTGTGATGTTCATGCCGCTGGAGTCGGCTTTGGCCGCCGCGCTGGATGTGCAGCCCGACCTGCAGGCCGAGGCCATGCGCAGCAGCGTGCTCATCGCCACACCGATCTCGTTGCTGGGACTGCTGCACGCCATCGCCTATGGATGGCAGCAGGAGACTGAGGCGGAGAACGCGCGCAAGATCGCTGACGCCGGCGCGGAGCTGTACGCGCGGCTTGCCGCGCTGGCGTCGGCCGTGGGAAAAGTCGGTGACGCGGTGAGCAAGACCGCCAACGAGTACAACAAGCTGGTGGGCACGCTGGAGTCGCGCGTCCTTCCCGGAGCGCGGCGGCTCAAGGAACTGCAGGCCTTGCCCGACGAGGAGATTCCCGAAGGCCGCGCCGTCGAAGTGGAAGTCCGCCCAATCGTGCATCCTGAACTGCAGATGCTTCCGACCACCGTTACGACCACGTCATCCCACTCGCAGGCGAAGTAGCAACCGAATCCCCGAGAGTTATCGCGACACTGCGATTGAATCGCGCAAGACCTGCCCGACGGCTTTCCGCCGACAGTCGATCGAGCCGATGAATGGGCATTGAATGATGGAGTCGGGGTCCGGCAGTGAAGAGGTTTCATCATGCTCAAAGACCGCGTCGCGCATTTCCTGCACTGGCTCCGCACGCTCATCACCGAGCCGCAGAACGAACTCACGCGCTGGGAGAAGGCGATTCGGTATTGCTACGACCTGGGCGTGCATGGCTGGCGCGCCCTGCAGCGCGACAAGGCTCCGCAGATGGCGTCCGCCCTGGCGTTCCGCACGCTCTTTGCGATGTTGCCGGTGATCGTGGTTTCATCCGTCGTTGTCAAGGCCATGGGCGGCGCCGAGCCTTTCCAGCGGCTGGTGGCGAGCGTGATCGAAGCGCTGGGCCTGAACGACATCGGCGTCGTCTCCGAGTCGGCTGGCGCCGCGTCATCGTCGACCGAAGCCACCGCCCTTGGACCGTGGCTCCAGAAATTCATCTCGGACACCGCGCAGTCCGATTTCAGCGCCCTTGGCTGGATCGGCCTGGCCGTCGTCGTGTATTCCGCCATCTGGACCATGGTCACGATCGAGAACTCCTTCAATTCGATCTACGGCGCGCCAGAAGGTCGGCCGTGGGTGCAGCGATTCGTGCTCTATTGGACCGTGCTGACGCTCGCGCCGCTCTTTGTCGGCGTCACCATCTTCATCGATGCGAAGTTCGGCCAGATCATTGACAACGTCACGACCTGGGGATGGCTGCTGGCGCTCGCCAAGTCGATCTGGGGATTGACCGTCTCTTGGCTGCTCATGTTCACGATTTACCGCCTGGTGCCCAACACGAATGTGCAATCGCGGGCCGCGCTCATCGGCGGGCTTGTCGCCGCCCTCATGTTGCAGGTGGGCAAGGGCACGCTCGGCTGGTACTTCGTCCACGCGGTGTCATTCAAGAATCTGTACGGCGCTCTCGGTCTCGCGCCAGTCTTCATGTTCTGGGTGTACCTGATGTGGCTGGTCGTCCTCTTCGGATTGGAAGTCAGCGCAACGATTCAGATGCTGCAGGGACGCGCATTCGAGGAAGTGCAGGAGAAGCGGCCACAGAACGGCCTGGTTGATCCCGTTCAGGTCGTCAACGTCATGGAGATCGTCACCGAGCGCTTCGCGCAAGGCCTGTCCACTCCATCGCGTGAGATCAGTGACCAGACGTGCATTCCCGAGTCGCTCGTCTCCACAATCATCGATCGGCTCGTGAAGGCCAACGTCGCGCATCGCGTGGAAGGCGCAGAGTACGCCATCGCCCTGGCGATGCCACCTGAGAACATCTCTGGCGAGCGACTGCTGGAGATCGGCTACGCGCTGGTGGATGAAGGCGGCGTCGGCCGCGTTTCGCCCCTGGTCGAGCGCCTTCGCGAAGTGCAGAAACGCTTAGCGGGCGAGACGACGCTGGCGGCACTTCTGCCCGCCTCAGTCGCGCTCGATGGCGATCGCACGACGAGCGGCGCCACGTTGCCACGAAACGCTTGACCTGTGATGAGGCCGCGTGTTCGCCGTCTACCGCGCTGAATCATCTGTCGCCAGTTTCGCCAGCCGCGGTGCGTCCAGATCGATTCGGTCTCCCGGGCGCAGGTTCAGTCGAAACACCGTTCCCGCCTTCAACTCGATTGCGAATTGCGCGGGCTTGCCGCTTTCATATCGCGGCAGGCGGCCGTCGTAGTCGCTCTCGCTTTCACCTCGCCGCATCGGCGGCGCGGGAAGCATGCGGTGCGTCGCGGTGATCACGCCCTTGGCGTCCACGAACAGAATGTCCATTTCGATCGGGCAGTTCTTCATCCAGAACGCCATGGATTGCGGCGCGGCGTAGATGAACATCATCCCGCCATGCGGGTCGATGTGATCACGATTCATCAGGCCCAGCTCGCGTGCGGCGGGCGTCGCGGCGACCTCGAGAGCGAAGATCTCACGCTCGAGCACCAGCTTCTCAATCGCAGGCTGCGTCGCCGGGGCGGTGGCAGGCCGCGAAGCCGGCCGCGTCGCCGAAGGCGGTGCGAAGCCGCAGAATGCAATCATCAACGGCAAACCCAGGATGACGTTCGTTTTCTTGCGCATGCTTGGTGAACTCATCATATCGCGCTGGGCAAGAAACCCATACACAAGAAAACGCTCGACCGCGCATGAGCGCGGTCGAGCGTCGCAAATTGTGCAATGAGCTTGTACGAAGGAAGGCCTGCCAATCAATGACGTGATGTCGCTTGTCAATTCGCCATGCGACGGCGACGCACGCCGACCAGTCCGGCCATGCCGAGCAGGGCCAGCGCGCCAGGTGCCGGTGCGGGAACCGAGTTCCATGCGAGGATGAACGCGTCGGGTGATGCGTCAGGCGTGTAGATTGAAGCTGCAGACCAGTGCGCCACAAGGGAGTTGCCCGGGGTAAGGAAATTGGTTCCGACATTGGGGCCGATGCCCGTGGTCCCGGCGATCAGCACGGCCGAGCCTGCAGCGACGTTTTCAGCGAGGCCAGTGAGGGTGATGGTCCCCGTGGCCGGAGTCGGCGCGATGAATCCCGAGTAGTTGAACAACGAGAAATCCACGAGGATCGCGTTGTCGTAACCGACCACGACCATGGGACTGGCGACGAGGAACGATCCGAAGAAGGTATTGGGGACGACAGTCGGCAAGCCGCCGTAGGTGTGATTGAACAACGACGGACCGGCCACGCCGCCTGCGATGCCGTCGTGGCTCACGGTGGCGGTGAATGAGGTGCCAATCAAGCTTGCGCTGGCAGACGAGTTGATCGTGGCGGTGACGGCAGCGGCGGCCGCAAGTACAAATGTGCAAGTCTTCATGTGTAGGGTGCTCTGCGAAACGGTGCGAGTGGAAGCGAGTGAGACAACTCTGCCCTGACCGCGATGGACGTGCGCCACCAACGGGCAATCCGGACAACGGTTGCCGTTTTCGGACCTTCACCGGTGGCAACGCTCATCCATGTTCACATGTCATGCCGCGTTTCAATTGACCTGGGTCGTCGTCGCACGCTGCTCCTCTGCGTTTGCGCGATTGGGTGCGACCGGAGAGCCTGCTACACTTGGCTTCATGCCAGTCACATCGCTGCATGTTGATGAGGCCCTGTTCATCGCTGAGACGCTGCGCGCCGAAGCGGGCGCAGTCGTGCGCATCGCCGACCAACTCGCCAGCCAGAACGCCGGCGACTACGAAACCTGGCGAAACGCCCTTGACCTGCTCGAACGCTGCGATGGCCATGTCGTCGTGGCGGGCATGGGCAAGTCCGGCCTTGTCGGAGCAAAGATCTCGGCGACGTTTTCCAGTCTCGGCCAACCATCGCATGTGCTTCACCCTGCGGAGGCCATACATGGCGACCTTGGTTCGGTTCGCCGACAGGACGTCGCGATGCTGCTGTCCTATTCGGGCCAGACCGAAGAAGTCATCAATCTTGCCGCGATTCTCCGGTCCGACGGCATCCCGCGCATCGGCGTCTCATCCAACAACAAGACTGAACTAGCGGCATTGTGCGATGTCCACATCGCCCTTGGTGACATTGCCGAGGCGTGCCCGCTCAACCTCGCGCCAACCGCCTCCACCACAGCGATGCTCGCGGTGGGCGATGCGCTCGCGCTCACGCTTTCCCGCCGACGCAATTTCAAGGAAGACGACTTCCACAAGCACCATCCAGGCGGCATGCTCGGCGTTGGCCTGCGCAAGATCACCGAGGCCCTCCGCTTCCGTGTCGGCGAGAACCTGCCTGTCGTCATCGAGACTTCAACGGTGCGTGCGGCTTGCGAAGCCACTGGCGGCAACCGCCGCGCCGGCGCCATCCTCGTCGTCGATGCGAAACAGCGGCTTGCGGGCATCTTCACCGACGGCGACTTGCGCCGATTGATGTTGAAGGATGCAAACGGCCTCGATCGCGCGATCCGCGAAGTGATGACGCCGCGCCCGCAGCACCTCACCATTGAAGACCTCGTGCGCGACGCCGTCAGGCTGGTGCGCGAGCGCCGACTCGACGAAATCCCCGTGCTGGATCATGAAGGCAAACCCGTCGGCCTGGTGGACGTGCAGGATCTGATCGCGATGAAGGTCGTCAGCGAATAGCGGACAATCACCTACGAACACTTCGGGCAGAACGTGCCCCAATTCGCGATCACCGTCAGCAAGTCCGAAACATCCACCGCACCGCTGCCGTTGAAGTCGGCGGGGCAAGACGCGGGCGGCGTCGGGCACGCGCCCCATGATGAGATCACCGCCAGCAGGTCGGCGACGTTCACGTTGAGGTCGTGATTGACGTCACCCAGCGGGCAGCGGCCGAAGTCGATGCGATACACCAGGCGGTCGAAGTTGCCGGCGATGGGCCCGTTGCCGGGGTTGAGGTTCGACATGGACACGATGATGGTGGAGAACTCGCCGCTCGGATAAAGCAGACCATTGAGCGCGGAGGTGTCGAATTGATGGGTGAAGGTGCCCTGTCCGCTCCAGCCGAGTTGCGCGCCGGTGAAACCCACGCCCACGCCGCCGCCGGCGTCGAAGATCTCAAACGCCACGCCGATGTCGGCCGCATTGAACGTGCCGGTCGCGGTGAAACGAATGTCGACATTGGTGTTGACGATTTCGCCGACCGCGACCGACACGCCGATGATCTCGCCTCCGAACGGCAGGATGTCGATGTTCGAAAGGTCAAACACATCACTGACCCCGCAAAGATTGATCGCGCTCGAAGGCAGCGTGAGCGACAATGCGGCGGCGATGATGGGAAGGGTGATTCGTCGCACGATTTACGTCTCCGACTTCTCACGGACCTGACGGCAGAGTCCGATCGGCGTCCGCTGATTGTACGGGAGTTCGGCACAACGACAGTCAGTCAAATTCGAGATTCCTTATCCCGCCAGATACGATGAACACATGCTTCCCAACCTGACCGTTGCCGCATCGTTGTCATCGATTCTCCTCCTGTCACCGAACGAGCCGCCGCAATCCGCCGATCCGGCTGCGCTGTTGAAGGCGTCCGCTGACGCGTGCCGGTCGCTGCACAGCGCACGGTACCACGCGATCTGGGAGGTTCGGGATGACATGGCCCCGCAATCGCTCGAAGGCGATGTGGCGTTTCTCCGCTGGCCGGTCGAGGTCGAGACTCCTCCCCCACCGCCATCAAAGCCCGCCGCTGACGGATCGATCCCCGCAACGCCCCTGATCAAGCCCATGTTGAAGACGATGTACAACGCCGACCTGCGCATCGAACGCGCAGATGCGGAGTTGCGCACCTTCAATCATGATCGCGCCGCGGTGTGGAACCCGACGGCTGGCACCTTCAAAGTGATGACGGCGACCGACGGCGGCGAGCAGCTCATTCTCGGCGACGCCACGGTCATGCTCCTTTCCACGCCGCTCCTGCAGCCGGAGACGCTCGACAAGCTTGCAAAGCCGACCAATCTGCTGAAACTGAACACGCGCGAAAACGTGCGCGGCGTGGAATGCGATGTCGTCACCGCCCGGCTGCCGAAACCCGATGCCGCCAGCGACGTCTCCATGACCATCGCGATCGGCGTGGCGGATCATCTGCCGCGCCGCACGGTCTTTGAACAATTCACCGATGGCAGATCCACGGTCCGTCACACGGTGACCATCACAGCCTTGCAGCCGAACGCGGAAGTCGATGCGTCGATGTTCACCTTCGAACCGCCGCAAGGCGTGACGGTGGAAGCGGTAAAGCCCGAGCCTCCGCCGCAGATGCTGACAGTGGGTGAATCTGCGCCGCAATTCCAATTGAAGGACGCGATGGGCAAAACCGTCTCGCTGTCCGATTTCAAGGACAAGATCGTGCTGATCGATTTCTGGGGCACATGGTGCGGACCATGCAAGATGGCGATGCCTTCGATCCAGAAAGTGCACGCCAAATACAACGACAAGGGCGTAATGGTGATCGGCATTTCCTGTCGCGAGAAACCCGGCGCCGATCCGGCGAAGACGATGCAGGAGCTGGGCTGCGACTATGGGTTGCTGCTCAACGGCGAAACGATCGTCAAAGACTGGCATGTGCCGGGCTTCCCCACGTTGTACGTGATTGATCGGCAGGGCAGGATCGCACACGCAGAGCTTGGCTTCGATGAGGATCTCGAATCGAAGTTGAGCGAGGCAATCGACGCCTTGTTGAAGCAGTGACCAGGAAACTTCACTTCCGCCCTGAACGTCAGAAATGGGGTCGGCAGCGGCTACAATCGTCTCGCCATGCCGTACTACAGCAAACTCGGTCAACTTCCACCAAAGCGCCATATCCAGTTCCGCCGGCCTGATGGTGCGCTGTACTCGGAAGAAGTCTTCGGCACCGAAGGTTTCTCCGGATCGACATCCACGCTCTATCACATTCATCCGCCCACGCAAGTGATCGGCTGGAAACCGATGTACTCGACCAAACCCGAGTATGTCGAAACCGAAGTCATGCGCATGCGGCATGTGAGATCCGCGCCCATGCAACCGAAGGGCGACCCGATCACGGGGCGCATCATCCTCTTCGGAAATGCTGACTGCGAAATGTCGGTGTGCGTGCCGGCTGAGGCCATGAACTACCACTATAAAAACGCGATGGGTGACGAGTGCATCTTCATCCATCACGGTTCAGGCAAGGTGAACAGCATGTTCGGCATGCTCAAGTTCGGGCCGAAAGACTACATCATCATGCCCAAGGGCGTGACGTATCGGATGGAGTTCGATGAGATGTCGGCTGTCGGCCAGCCGCCAAGATTCCTCGTCATCGAGACGGCCAACGGCTCGCACATCGGCCCGCCGCGACGATATGTGGCGAAGGACACCAGTCAGTTTCTCGAACACGCCCCATACTGCGAGCGCGATCTGAAGCTGCCGCACCTGCCGCTGACGTTCGATGAGGCGGGCAAATTCGAAGTGCGCATCAAGGCCCGAGATTGCGTGCATTCCTACACCTACGACTACCACCCGCTGGATGTCGTCGGCTGGGACGGCTGCTACTACCCCTACATCTTCAACATCGACGACTTCAGCCCGATCGTGGCGAAGCACCACATGCCGCCGCCCACGCATCAGACCTTTGAGGCGCACAACTTCGTGATCTGCTCGTTCTGTCCGAGACCTCTGGATTTCCATCCGCTGGCGATTCCCGTGCCGTACAACCACTCGAATCTCGACAGCGATGAGGTGCTGTACTACGTCGAGGGCAACTACAAGGCCCGCAAGGGAATCGAGTCGGGTTCGCTGACGCTGCATCCGCAGGGCATTCCGCACGGGCCGCATCCGGGCACGATCGAGGCTTCCTTGGGCGCGACGTTCACGAACGAGCTCGCGGTCATGTGCGATACGTTCCGGCCGCTGTTCCCGACGAAGGTCGCGCTGGGG
>CAZCGB010000014.1:0-14397 GCA_964498045.1 uncultured Isosphaeraceae bacterium | reverse complement strand
TGGTAGATGCGGCCCAGACTCCCCGCCTCAATCGTCCGCCGCGCCAGCAGGGACGCCGGCGACGAGCGGCAGACGAAGTTGAGCATGACGACTCGTCCATGCTTTCTCGCCGCGTCGATGATCGCATCACACTCGGCCAGATTCATCGCCATGGGCTTCTCCAGCAGCACGTCCTTGCCGGCGGCGATGGCGGCCAGCGCCATCTCCCTGTGCAAGTGATTGGGCGTCGCCACCACAACCGCATCGCATCTCGATTGCAGCAGTTCAGCCATCGAGGCTGTTGCCAGTCCCGCGCCGTGCTTGCCGGCCAGCGTGCGGGCGCGTGAGGCGTCGCCGTCGAAGAAGCCGGCGACGCGCGAGCCGGCGCGCAGTGCCGCCTCGGCATGAACGTCGGCAATGCCGCCGGAACCGATGAAGGCAAGTGAAATCATGTGGCGAAGAGCAATGAGGCTTGTTGATTGCGGAACGACGATTGGCGGTCCCAGCCGCGCCACGACGATAACTCTGACGCGCATCAACTACAATCCGCCCGCGCGAATCGCCAATCGCCATCGGCACTTCTCAATCCCTTTGCCTTCTTCCTCCACCATCATCATCGGAGCCGGCGTCGTCGGCGTGTGCAGCGCGTATTACCTCGCGAAACGCGGGCACAAGGTCACGATCATTGAGCGCGACCGCATCGAGTCCGGTGCTTCCAAGGGCAACGCCGGCATCATCGCGCTCGGGCATCCGCCTCTTCCGCGGCCGGGCCTGGTGTGGAAGACCATCAAGTGGATGCTCGACGGCGGCAGCCCGCTGTACGTCCCTCCACGCCTCGACTTCGGCCTGTTTTCGTGGATGTGGAACTTCCGCAAGGCATGCACTGCTTCGCACTTCGAGCGCTGCATGAAGATTCTCGCCGACTACGGCTGGGAGACCGGCAAATGCTGGGACGCCATCGTCGAAAACGAAAAGATCGATTGCGAATACCGCAAGACGGGCTGGCTCGACGTCTTCCGCACCAACGAAGGCATGCAGCACGGCATGCTCGAAGCCGACCTGCTGCGGAAATACGGTTTCAACGTTGAAGTGATCGGTGGCGATGAGTTGCGCAAGCGTGAGCCCGCCATGCGCGATGAAGTGGTGGGTGCCGCCCACTACACCGACAGCCGCATCGCTTCCCCCGGCAAGTTCGTCACGCATCTGGCGGACCGCATCCAGGACCTTGGCGTCGAAGTTCGCACCGAAACCGAAGTCATGAAGATCAACATCGATGGGGGGGCAGGAGGCAAGTTCAAGTCCGTGACCTGCTCCGATGGCGAGACGCGCGCCGCCGACACGCTCGTTTTGGCGGCCGGCGTGTGGACTGATCCGCTTTCGCGCGAACTGGGAGTCAAGATGCCGATGCAGGCGGGCAAGGGGTATCACGTCAATCTCACAGCGCCTGAGCCCTGCGTTTCCACCGCGTGTGTGCTGAACGAAACCTACGTCGCGGTCACGCCCATGAACGGCTGCCTGCGGCTGGCCGGCACGGTGGAACTCTCCGGCACCAACCACATGCTGCGGCCCAAACGCATCGAGATGCTCTCGGTCGGCGCAAAGGACTATCTGCGAAACATCGACAAGACCAAGATCATCACCCGTTGGTGCGGCCTGCGCCCGTGTACGGCTGACGGCCTGCCTGTGATCGACTGGGCCCCGCGCATCGAGAACGTCTTCATCGCCACCGGCCACGCGAAATACGGCTTCGCCTACGGACCGATCACGGGCCGGCTGGTGAGCGAGTGCATCCTGGACGGCAAGTCGTCGTTGGATTTGTCGCCGATGAAAGCCGATCGATTCTGAGTTGGGGCAAGCGCTAGGCGAGCATCATCAGCGCGAGCACGCCGCGCAATGTCCACGCCAACGTGCGAAGCCAGTTGGTCGTCACGAGTCGGCGATGAATCCCCACATCAAATCCACCCGCCAATTGACTGTGACAAGGCACCTGCAGAAGAGTTGTGGAAAGCCAGATCAATCCGAGGAGTGCGAGGCCGCTCCATGCCAGCGCGGGAGTGACTGCGTCTGGTCGTGACACGACGATCCACGCCGCGCACGCAGCTTCCATCAACATCAATGGCCCGACCACCAGCGTCGTCAATCGTTGATGGGCCGCCTGATAGCGCGCGTACCCCGCCGCGCCGACGCCTGCCAGAAGCGGATAGTGGACAACCTGCACAAACCAGATGAGACCGACCATGGCCCATGTGGCGGCCGCATGGACGAGCAACACGATCTGTGGCATCTCGACACGCATCTTGGCTTCGCATTCGCTCGGCGATGTCGATCCGATTCAACCGGGGCGTCAGCAATTGGCGTCGCTGAAATCCCTGCTGCGCAATCCCAATGATCTAGCATACACTAACTTGGCAGCCGCGGTACGATGCGGGACTGTTCAGGCTGCTCATCCCGCACTGTCAGCGGCCCCGCGAGAGACCTTCCGCATGAGCGATGGTGATCTGCAGCGCGAAATGGCACAACTGGCCGAGCGGCTGGCGCGAATCGAGCGCCGATTGGGAATTGCGCCGGAGGTTCCAGGCACGCCAATCGAACCAGCGGCCGTCAAACCGATCGCGGCGCAACCTCACGAACCCAGCGTAAAGGGCGATGCGTTCGGGCGGTTGTTTCATGCGGACCAGAAGCTTGAAACAGCGCCAGCAAGTGCTGCGAACGCTCCGCCTGCAAACGCACCAATCGATTCTCGTCGCCTCGAACCGGTGATTCTCCCGCTCAAGCCAGCGCCGCCGGTGGCTCAGACTCCGACAGAGCCGCGCGCAGATTCGCCTGCCGTCGAAGCATCAGATGGTCAGGAAGTGCTCGTGGATTTCGATGTGTTTGCGGAGTCGGCGAAATCGGCATCGCCTACGGCGACTTCGACTCCCGTGCGTGCGCCGGCTGCGTCGCTGGAAGTGCTGATTGGCGGCAAATGGATGGCGTGGGTCGGCGCCCTCGTCGTCATTCTTGCTGCGGGATTCGCCGTCAAGGTCGGCATCGACCAGGGCTGGTGGGGCCGCGTGCCGGCGGTCTGGCGCTGCTTGGGCATCGCGGGCTTTGGCGGAGCATTGCTGGTCGCGGGCGAGATCGCGCTGCGCCGCATCGGCAAGCCTGCGGCGGCCGGGCTCATCAGCGCGGGACTGGGTACGCTGTACCTCGACGCTTACGCCGCCTCGCGCGTGTTCGGCCTGATGTCGGTCGAAGGCGCGTTCATCCTCATGGCCATCGTCGCGCTCGGCGGATTCGCGCTCACCATCCGCACGCGCTTCCTCAGCATCGGCGTGCTGTCGATTATGGGAGGCTACCTCACGCCCATCCTGCTTCGCGGCGACAGCCAGCACGATCTCGCGCTGCTGCTGTTCCTCTCCATGCTGCTGACGGTCTCGCTCGCGCTCGCGGGCTTCATGCGCAGCCCGTTCGGCGCGCTGCGGTTCGTCGCCTTGGGCTGCCACCTGGTCATCGCCGCGGCGTGGATCATGACGAATCCCGCCAAGTGGCCGTTGGCGATGTTTTTCATGAGCGCGTGGTGGACGATGATCCTGGTCGAATCGGTGTTCACTGCGATTCGCGGCCGGGCTGCCGCGGGCAACGTCATCATCACGCTTGTGTCTACAGCCGCGTTCGTGACGGGCGGCTGCCTGCTCCTGCGCAGCGGCTCCTTCGCCAGCGCGGAATGGATGGGCGCGTTCACCGCGATGGTCGCGGTGGTCGCGTGCGTCGCCGTGCTGCAGTTCGGCTCGGGCCTCGACGCGCTGCGCGGGCGCACGCGGCTGCCGATCGACCTGCTCTCGGTCGCGCTCTGGCTGCAGGTCGGCGTCCTCGCCGCCACCGCCATCGCGCTGCAATTCCAGGGCTTCGGCCAGGCCATCGGCTGGCTGGCGATGGGCGTAGCCTCAATCGAGATGGGCAGGCGGCTGCCGTCGCACGGCGTGAGCGTCTTCGGCATCATCGTCGGCGGGCTCGCGACGTTCCGCGTTTGCGCCATGCCGGGCCTGACCATGTTCGGCGCGACGCCAGGCATTGAACAGACGCTGTTCGGCGTCGCGGGATTCGCGGTCTCGCGCTGGGCCATCCTCGCGTTCATCAACATCATCGCCCTGCATGTGGCGGCAAGCCGGCTGCCCCAGACGCCGGCATGGCGGCGGGCGCGCATCGAAATCACCGCCGTTGCCGCGCTCATGTGGATGGGCCTGTGCATGCACCAGGCCGACGGTTTGATCGTCACTGCCGGCTGGCTGGCGTACGCCGTGGTGCTGCTGGGCCTGCGGCGATTCGAATTCGCGAGCACCGCGCGGTATCTCGATACGGCTCTGGTGGTGCTCGCCGCCGCCGCTGGGCGGTGGCTGGTGATCGACGCCCTCGCGCATCGGATCGATCGCGCCTGGAGCGCGGGCGCCAGCGTGCCGTTCCTGAACTGGCAGATGGGTATTGCGGTGGCGATCGCGGGCGTCGGCTGGTGGGCGTGCCGCGCGCTGGAGGAACGTGAACGCGAGCATGCGCAAGGCGGCGTTTCGGAAGTCGAGGCGGCGTCGGCGTGGGGATCGATGCTCTGGCAGGTCGCGATCATCGCCGGGCTCGTGTTCGGCCTCGTGGCGATCTCCTTCGAGATCGACCGTAGTGTCGTGCGCTCGGCCGTTCGCCACGCTGCCGGCGCGTTCTCCGCCACGCATGTGCGGCAACTGCTGTTCACGCTCGCATGGGCGATCGGCTCAGTTGTGCTTGCCCTCATCTCCCGCACGCTCGCTGGCGGCGGCGGGAGTGGGGGGGCCGGCGTGACGCGGACTTGGCTTGTGCGCCGTTTTGCGTGGTCGCTGCTGTCGATCTGCGCGATGAAGTGGATCATCTTCGACGTGCCAATGCTTGCCACGATGCATCGCGCGCTCTTCGACGCGGCGATGCCGCTCATGAATCTGCAGATGATCGTGGGCGTCGCGCTCGCGGGCGCGCTGATCTTGATGGGCGCGATCCTCGGCTCGCCGCGCGATGATCAGTCGCTGGCGATGCGGTCTGCTCATCCGCTGTTGGATGTGCCGTGGGGCCTGCGCTCGTGGATGCCCGCGCTGGCGGGCATGATGGTGCTCTGGGGATTGACCTTCGAGGTCGATCGGCTGCTGGTGCGGCTGTCGCCATTACCGACGTGGCTGGCGGCGTTCCCGCCTCTGCATCTGCGGGCGCTGCTGTGGACGCTGTTGTGGCTGGTCGGGGCGTGCGCGATCTTCGCCATCGGGCGCGGACGGCGGCTCGCGGCGATGTTCGGCTCGGGCGTTGTGGTCGCCGCACTGTCCGCGATCGTCTGGCTGACGTTTGACACGCTCGCCTGGCGCATCAGCGATGCGCCGGTCGCGGTGACGCCGCTGTTGAATCTCCAGTTCGCGGTCGGCGTGGCATGCGCGGTGGCACTTGGTGTGATGGCCATGATCGTGCGAGGACTCTCCGCCGAGGCTGTGAACGACGATTCGTCAGCTCCGGCGGCGATCGCGCCGCGGCTGCTCGCGCGACTGCTCTTTGCGCTGGTCGGCGCGATCGGCCTGTGGCTGGGCAGCATCGAGATCGACCGCATCTTCTCCGGCGCCAGCCAGGCGATGTCCAAGCAGGCGGGCCTGAGCGTGTGGTGGGCGGTGTACGCGGTCGGCCTGGTGGTGCTCGGGTTCGGCCGGCGCATCGCGGCGGTGCGCTACGCCGGCCTCGCGTTGCTCTCGCTCACGGTTGTGAAGGTGCTGCTGATCGACTTCTCGCGCCTCGACAGCCTGCCGCGCGTGATGTCGTTCGCCGGCGCGGGACTGTTGCTGATCCTCACGTCCGTCGTGTACGCGAAACTGTCGCCAGTGCTTCTGCGCGAGAAGGATGAGGCGGAATCCGCCTCGGCTCGCGAAGGTTGACCGTCAATCCGCCGGCTTCGCGCGCGAATGGGCCAGGAGCCAATCGATGGCGTCCGGCAACGCAGGCCCGACGCACAGAGTGTGGCCCCAATCCTTCATGATTCGGTACTCGATCGCCGCGCCGTTGGCCCGCGCCTTCTCGGCCTCCTTTGCGCCGCGCACGGCGGCGCCCGCACCGGCGAGCGCGTCGAGGTCGGCCGCGATGATCAGCATGGGCGGCGCGCCCTTCGCCCGCGACACACCTCCGCCGGCGATGCAGCACGCGGCGGCGATGCGGTCCTTGCGCGCCATGGCCAGCCCCATCGCCGCGCCCGCTCCGAGCGAGTGGCCGATCAGATAGATGCGATCTCGATCGATTGTGTAGCAGGTCGCCGTTTCATCAATGAGCGCATCAAGCAGCGCAGCGTCGCCGGCGATCGGATACGTCAGCGGCGAAACGACGATGAATCCCTTCTCCGCGGCGAGCTGCTTGATGACGCCCGCGCCATAAGCGTCCATGAACATGTTCTCATCGCCACCCAGGCCATGCAGGGCGATGACCAGCGGCGAAGCGGCGTGACGATCGCGCGCGGGCGGAGCGAAGACACGGAACGGAACCTCCGACGAGCCGACGGCGAGCGCGCGCCAGGCGTCACCGTTGCGCTGCAGATACGGGTCGACACCGCGCTCAAGCTGGGCGATCTCGACAGCGACCTCGGCCTGAAGTTGTGCGGGATCGCCAAGGAACTGCGCTGAAGACGTCGGCGACGGGACATCCGAGAGCAGGCGGTTGCGGGCGATGCAGCAGGCGATCGACTGGGGACGGATTTGGCCTTCCTTGGTGATGCGATCCAACGCCTTGGCGTTGGAGCGGCGGACCGGCTCCAGCCGGCTCGCCACCAGCGTCCAGCGGCCGATGATCATGGGCGGATTGTCGCCATCCACAACGACGATCGAGCACACTCCGGGCGACGCGCGCTCGTTGAGTTGAATTGGCAGCGTGACATCGATCTGTTCAACGCGAGCGGCGTCGATGGACGCCGCCGCCTCGCCGACCACGTTGCCATGGACGTCAACGATGCGCAGTCGCGGTTCGGACTGGGCATCGGAACCCTTGTGACTCACGCGATCGCCTCGGATGCGCACGCTCGCCGCGGGATGCTCGTCAAGCGGATAGATCGCCGGCGATGCCGTTGCGACAAGATCGCCCCATCGTTCGATATTGGCTTTCGTTGCATCATCGGCGAGCATCGAGGCGTACATCGCGTTCAATTCTGCCACGGCCGGGCCGAACTGGTTGGCGAAGAACTTCATCGTCGCGCGATCGAAGACGCGATTGATTTCCGCGCACGATTCGCCGGTGGGCGGATGCTCCTCGATCGCGCGGTCGATGCGCAGATAGGCATGCGCGAGGTCAGCTCGCGTGATTGCCGGTGTACTTGAAGCCGGCGCGGTGGCCGCTTGCGCCATCGCGTGGCGCGGCAAGAGCATCGTCAGTGCGAGAAGGAGGGTATGAATGGAAGCACGGGGCATTTGGAGTGCGATTCGCCCGCCGGGGCGAGAGCGATTCAGCCGAGCGCGTTCGACTGGTGCCGGAACTTCACGCCGCGTTTGCTGAGTTGACCGAGCACGCGCTGCAGCACGCCGTTCTCGCGGCCCAGCAGTTCCGGCGGAATCACGCCGGGCATGTCGATCTCGCCGCGCAGAATCATGCGTGCGACGATGGTGCAGGGAAACGCCGTGGTGCGCGACATGCTGGTCGCCTGCGATGCGGCATCGAAGTAGTCGAGCAGATCCCAGGAGAGTCGACGGGACGCGCCGGCCTTCACGCCCTGCACGCACACGCGCATCACCGTCAAGTCTTCTTCACCCGGCTCGTAGGTCCACTTGGGGAACATGAGCGTGGCGAGCACATCGCGCGGCCTGATCAGCGTGCCGCGCACGTCGATCGGCTTTTCGCCGAACAGCCCCGTTTCGCGAAAGGCGCGCATGAGCTCGATGTGGCCGGGATAGCGCAGCGTCTTCTCCTTCATGAACGGGGCCTTCAGGAAGTGCGCGATGCTGCGCAGGCCGTCGGTGTTGAACGCCTCCAGCGTGCCGACACCCGCGAAATCCATGAGTTCGGGCTCGCTCAAGGCCTCCTTCACAACGATTCGACCATGTTCGACGACGCGCGATGGCCGCACGTATTCCTCAATCACGTCGGCTGGCGAGAAACCGGCCTTGTATTGGAAGGGCCAGCGCCGCTCGCGTGGCAGGCCGCCCACATAGATGTCAATCGACTCGCATGAGTCCAGCGTTGCCGCGGCATATCCCGCGAGCATGTTGCTCATGCCCGGCGCGATGCCGCAGTCGACCACCGCTGTCACGCCGCGCTGTTTCGCCAGCGCGTCCAGTTCCCACGCGTCTTCGGGCATGAAGGAGATGTCGCAGAAGTTGCGGCCGGCCTCGATCACCGCCTTCAACGTCAGCAGCCCGATGCGGCTGGACAGCGCGCCAAGGACGATGTCGAAGTCCTTCACCATGCGCGAAACCGCGTTTGCATCGCTCAAGTCCGCCTCGATGGCGCGGACGACCCTGCCGGCACGCGATGCACGGGCGATCGCAGCTTCCAATGATGCGGAACGGATGTCGGCGATGGTGACGTCGATGTCGCCGTCGCCGGCCAGATCGGTCGCCATCACGCTTCCCACCATTCCCGCTCCGAGAACAATCGCCTTCGGCACGCGCCTTCTCCTGTGGTTTGAGCATGACAAGGTAGCACATCAAGCCCGATAACGGCCGCGCTCCAGATCGAATCTCACTCGCAGGCTGAACCCGCGCAAAGTCGAGCGGGCAGACAGCCGAAACATGCGAACTGAGAGGCTGGAATTCTTCCCGTGAAGATCAAGACACTCGCCATCGGCCTGTTGACCGACCGCATCGACGTGATCCTCTGCGCCGGAGCCCAGGCTGTGGATGCGCGCCGCATCAACCTGACCATTGAGCAGGACACTGAGAAGTGGGGACGCCAGGTTCGCGAAGCCGGCAAGGCGATTCGGGCCGCGGCCCAGGAGATGGGCGCGATCGGCCTGCATGCCCGCGTGTTTTATCGAGGTCCTGGCGCATGCGCCGAGTTCGCCTCTCCCCGCGCCCGCAACGCATCCGAAGCAGTGAGCGCTGCTGTGCTCGCTTGCGCGGATTCGCTTGCGTGCCCGATCGATGCTGCGGCCAGTCGGGGATTCGTGGTGTCGTTCGACAAGAATGACGCAGAAGCCAAGGCGCAGGTTGTGGTCGCAGCAGATGGGGATGATTCGCTGACCGCGATTTCGGAGATGGTTTCCAGCGCCGGCCTGAAATTCAAATCCGCCACGCCGCTCGATGCGGTGAGCATGGCGATGCTTGGACAGCAGGCGGCAGGCGAAGCCAAGGAATCGATTGCGTTCCTGCATTTTGGCGAGCATCGCTCGTTCCTGGTGATTGCCGCCAAGCAGTCGCTGCTCTTCGCGCGGCCGATTTCAGTCGGACTGGACACGCTCCTGGGCAGTCTCAAGCGGCCGATTCGCCTCAACGGCGGGCAGACCATCGATTTGAATCATGAAACCGCTCGGGCGATCCTGCACGAATGCGGCTTCCCGAGCCGCTCCCAGGTCGTGAATGAAGAGCTGCAACTGACCGGCGGGCAGATCGTGCCTGTTCTGCAGCCTGTCCTGCAGCGGTTCATGGTCGAATTGCGGCAGAGCCTGCGCTTCGCATTGCCTGAGAATCAACGGCAAGGCGTCTTGTTGAAACTGTGCGGCCCCGGCGCGAAGACCCCGGGCTTTCAGCAGATTGCGGCTGATGAGTTGGGCGTCAAGGTGGACATCGACGAAACGCAGCAGCCGTATGATTACCGCGACCCCATGTCGCCGGGCAGCGAGCTGATCGCGGCTCTTGCGGGAAAGCGGGCGGCGATGGAATTGGAACTTGAGCCGCTGAACATGTCGCGGCAGCGGCGCATGCGGCAGATGCAGCGCTGGATGTGGGCTGGTGCGGCCGCCGCTCTGGCGATGATCGGCTTCGACATGGTCCGCTATCAGGGACGCGTGGGAGATCTGCGCAAGCAGGCCGATGCGCTGCAATCGCAGAGCGAAGGCCTGGCGGCGTTGAAGGCGACCTCGGAGAAGCTCCTGGCCGCCAGCGACGCGATGACTGCGCTCGACAACACCATGCGCAAAGAGATCGGCGCACGGGTTTGCATGGGCGCGCTGATGCAGGAACTCAGCCGCGTCACGCCGCCATCGATCCGCCTGTACAACATCGCGTTCAAGCCAGGAAATGGCGTCACGATCATCGGCGGTCTCAGCGGCTATGCGATGGATGACGCGTCGGACCCGAGCGAGACAAGCCGGCTGCTCGAGACGTATATGCAGCAGCTTGGCGAAAGCCCGCTCATGTCCAGACTTTCTCTCGCGAACGTGCAGACGAGCGTCATCGGCTCATCTCCCGCGCAGAGCTTTGATGTGAGCTTCGACGCCGTCGCCGCTCAGGCGGACGCGTTGCCCGCAATTCCCGCCCTTGCCGGGGCTGAGAAGGTCGAGGAGTGAACCACCGTGCCATCGATGCTCGATCGGGAATTCATCTCGCAGGTCGTCATCGTGCTGGCCGTCTGCGCCGGCGCGTGGATGATGCTCGTGCAGCCCAAGACGGCGGAAATCGCGCGTCTTGAGCATCAACTTGCTGAATCGTCGCAGACGTCATCGCTGTCCTCGCAGGATGGGATCGAGGCTCTGGCGGGCAAGTTCGCGACGTTCGGCCGGCAGTTGGAGACCATTCGCCGCCGCAACGCTGTTGCTGAGGACGCCTCTTCGCTGTACGCGACTGTCATGCGTCTCGCATCCGAGTCGCAGGTGCGCGTCCAGGCGATGCAGCCCACGCCCGCGCGGGAAACCGCCAGCGGCAAGGCCGAGGCCGTCAAGGTCGCCAAGCTGGAGATGACCCTCTCGGGCTCGTTCGAGAACATTGCCCGGTTCGTCGACCGCGTGACGCAGATCGACGCGTTCATCCGGCCGTCCGGACTGCAGTTGATTCCGATCGACAATCCGAGCGAGCGCGCGGTCAGCGCGCGCTTCTCGTGCGATGTGCTTGCGTTTGACATCGACGCCAAACTCGCTGGCGTGGGAGAACAAGCAGATGCTCAGCAATGACGCCAAGCGACGATTCTCGTCTTTGGGCTTGTTCGCGCTGCCGATCCTGGCTGTCAAGGCCGCAGGCGTGCTGATGGGCGGTTCCGCGCCCAACGTCAGCGGAGCTTCCGCGGCTGTGACTGACCCGGCCACGACGGCTACGACACCGGCCGTCTCCAAAGTGGAATGGACCGTCGATCAGCGCACCGCGGCGGAGCACGTGCGGCAACTCGCTGGCATGCCGTTCGGCCCAGCACCGATGCTGTACACCGCCGTCGCCGCCGCGCCGCAGCCCAAGCCTTTGGAACCGGCGCCCGAGCCCGAGAAGCCGCGCGATCCTGAAATCCCGGCGTTCGCGCTGCATGCGGTGATGGCCGCGCCCAGCGGAAACAAGGCGCTCATCAACGGCCGCCTGTACCAGGTCGGCCAAAAGATCGCCGGCACGACGTGGACGCTGCACGAACTGAATGTCGAGCAGCGGATGGTCGTGCTTGCCGAGGAAAACTCAACGCGCACCGTGACGCTCAACGTTCAGCAGAAGAATTGACTGCAAGGGCGCCCGCAATAGGAATTGGCCGCGCTCGATCAGCACGTCAGAGACGGTGCGGAAGCGCAGATCCCTCAATTCCAGCGGTTGCAAAGAAAAGGCCCGGCAATCGCCGGGCCTTCAGCATGACTGAGGAATGAATGGACGATCAGTTGCCGTTGGACTTGTTCCACGCTTCCTCGTACTTCTTCAGCGTGGCCTTGATCTCCGTTCCCATCTCGTCGTCCTTGGCCATCGCGGCGGCCATCTTCTGGATGCGCACGGCTTCGCCGTAGTTGCCCTTCTCGAACCAGCAGCGCGCCAGCGTATCGAGGATTGCCGGGTTGGATTCGCCGGTGAACTTGTTGGCCCGCATGGCCAAGCCGGTGGCAAAGTCGATGTCCTTGGGCTTGATCGTCGCATCATCGACGATGGTCCACGCGAACTCGTTGAGCGTCATCGCGTCGTCCCAATAGTTTTCGCTCAGGTACGTCTTGAGGAACTCATACCCCTGCGTCGGCTCATTCATCTCCGCCACCAGGGTGTGGAACTTGAGCATGGCCATGTCCTTGCTCTTGGGGCTCTTGGCCAGCACCTGGTCGCACGTGGCGACGACGGTTTTCCAATCCTTTGCCTGCATGGCCTTGCGAAGCGCGCCCTGGCTCTCGGCCTGGGCCTTTTCAGCGATCTGCTCGCCCTCCCACTTGGCTTTGAACGCGTTGCGATCCCATTGATCTTTCACGACCGCTTCGAGAGCCTTGTCGAAGCCGTCGGGTGATTGCGGGTGCGGATTGCCGATCCACTCGATCTTCTGATCCTTGCCCACGATGAACGCGCTGGGGATGCCGCGCTGGTTGGCCGCGGCGAAGTAGTCGGTCTTCACCGACTTGTCCGGATCGGTCGTCAGCGTGTACGCGATCAGCTCTGACCACTTTTTGCCGGTCTTCTTGTCGGTCGTATCGAGCCACTTGGTCACGGTGTCCAGCGGTTCATCGCTTATGCCGATGAATGTGACGCCGTAGTCCTTGTACTGCGCCTGCGATTCGGAAAGGTGCGGCATGCTGACCTTGCACGGTCCGCACCATGTCGCCCAGAACTCGACGACGTACACCTTTCCATCCTCGAACTTCGCGACCTTGTCACCCTTGATCCAATCGCTGATGTCAATGGCGGGCGCGGTGTCGCCGATGGTGATCGACTTCGCCGGCTTCTTGTCTTCGGCCTGCGCAGCCGGGGCGGCGGCTGGGTTGATGGGCTTGGCAGGCACGGAATTGCCGTCCTGCGCGAACGCGGCCGACGCGATCATCATCGCCGACGCGCATGCGAACGTGAATGGGCTGGGCATCTCTGAAGTCTCCTTGTTTGGCGCCTGAAGTCTGTATGGAGCGGGAACCCTGGCGATGTGGCATTCGCGCAGCAAGCGCAGGAATGCACGAAACCGAACTGATCCGGATACAACCCAACGGGAGGTGGCCGGTTGCGACATTCTACGACCGCAGCTGAGCTTCATATTTCGAGCATTAATTTGACGGTGTGAGCAGCGAGACCGTGAGCACGTCATAGAGTGCATGCACTGCCACAGCGATGCCGAAGCCTCGGGCGACGTACACCGCGCCGAAATACAGCCCTGCGAGGAAGAAGAACGACAGTTTCTGCGTGGAAATGTCTCCGTTTGGCCCTGCCAGCGGGTGATACGCCGTGAACGCGGCAGCGGAAACCACCACCGCCACAACCGCCCCAAGCCGGTTTGACGCCTTCCCCACATCGACCAACAGCGTGTGAATCACCGCGATCAGGAGCATGCGAAACATCAGTTCCTCGTACAGGCCCGCGCCGATGCTGATGGAGATCCGCGACCACAGCCCAAGGCCTTCCAGCGAGTTGTCTCCCGACCAGCAGAGAAATGTGGTGTTGACCGCCAGCAGCCGGATGATGATCTGCCCGAGCGCGATCAAGGGCAGCGCGAGAAGGAGCGATTCGCACGCCATCACGCCGAGCGCCGGCGGATCGATTCGCCAAGGGTCCCGCGTGAGCATGTGCCAGACCAGGAGTACGACGACGACCACGATGCCGCCAAGGTAGAAGCCGCTCGACGGCGCGACGCCGAACGCTCGGAAGAACTGCAGCAGGGTTTCGTGCGCCTTGTTGGTGAGCACTCCGTGTTCAGACTTGAGCAGCAGCACCAGGCCGATCTCATAGGCGATGATCAGCGGAAGCAGAAAGACCAAGATCTGCAGCGGGCGCTTGGAAACCTCGAAATACTGCTGAACGGTCGCAGCGGAGCGGATCGAGGCACGAGGCGCGGCACGCGACGGAGTTCGAGATGTCGAGCGCGGCCGATTGGTGCTTGCCATGACGAAGCCAGATCCAGACGCGCAGAGTCCGCCAAAGCAAGGGACAGTCGAATCGCGTTGACGGCGACGCGAACACCCTCGCTGAAGTCGCGGACTTACGACTTCTTCTGCTGCATCGCCTTCAAGCGCTTGGCGAGGCGGCTCTTGCGGCGTGCGGCCGTGTTCTTGTGGATCGTTCCCTTGGAGGCGATCTTGTCCAGCACCGAGCAGGTCTTGCTGAACTCGGCCTCGGCAGCCTTGACGTCGCTGCCATGCAGCGCGGTTTCGAGGGTCTTGACCTGATCCTTGATGCGACGCTTCCGCCACAGGTTTCGTGAATGACGCTTGGCGTCCTGGCGCATGCGCTTCTTGGCTGAGTCGAGATTGGGCACGATCGAATATCCTTGAAAGTGGCGAACGGGAAAGACGAAAACAATCCGGACTGCAGTCCGTTCTGCCGCGAGACGCCCAAGCGTCGCTGGGGTGCATGTGCGGGCAAGATTGAACCGCGTATTATCGCGAGT
>CAZCGB010000013.1:0-14639 GCA_964498045.1 uncultured Isosphaeraceae bacterium | reverse complement strand
GGATCTCGATCGGGCCGAGGCCGGTGTCGCGGCCGCAGAAGAACAGCGAGTTGCTCGACAGCGCGAGCAATGCAGGCAGATGCTTGAGCAGGCGATCGCAGAGGTGGATGGCCTTGTCGCCGGAATCGACGCCGACGTGCACGTGCAGGCCGAAGATCAAGAGGCGTCGCGAGATGTCCTGCATGGCGTTGAGCAGCCACTGGTAGCGATCGCCGGGGGTGATCTTCTGATGCTCCCAGCGGCTGAAGGGGTGTGTGCCGGCCCAGACGAAGTCCACACCCATGTCCTCGCCGGTCTCGTACAGCCACGCGAGTTTCTCGGAGAGGTCGCGTTCGACGTCAGCCACGGTGCGGCAGACGCCAGTGTTGATTTCGCAGTAACTCTGCATGAACTCAGGCTTGAACGAGTCCTGCCACTTGGCGGGGACTCGCTCAAGGATGGGCTGGATCGCGGGCGTGAGCGCGCCGGTTTCGCGATCGACAGTCTGCAATTCCAGTTCAACCCCCAGCGTGAAGTGCTTGTTGCTCGTGAATTGCTGCGGCATGGTTCGTAGTGTACCGCAAGGGCCGGCCGCTTCAGCGGCTTGTGTCTGCGAGTGAACCTCGGGCCGCACAACTGGCCTGGTCTTGCGGATTCACCGCTCAAACGTCGCCGCCGCGAGCAGGGCCGAACGGGCCAGAAACTTCGCGCCGATGGCGATGCAGCGCTCATCAATATCGAACAGGCTCGAATGCAGCGGCTTGCGGGCCTCGACATCGGGCAACGCGGCGCCGAGACGCACGATCGCTCCGGGGACGACTTCCTGGAAAAAAGCGAAATCCTCCGCGCCCAGGCTCGGCACATCCATCCATTTCACGCCGGCCCCCCCGTGAATCAGCAGATTCGTCGCCGCCACGTTCATCAATTCGATGATCGAGGCGTCGTTGTTGGTGGGCGGCGCGTATACCGGGCTGGTCATGGTGATCTGACAGCCTGTGGCCTGCTCCACACCCTTGATGATGTTCCACATCCGGGCCTCGACGGCCTGCAGGTCTTCCACGCGGGCGGTGCGCAGCGTTCCGCGAATGATCGCGTGATCGGGAATCGCATTGAACGCATGCCCGGCGTTGAGCGACGCCACCGTCAGCGCCAGCGGGTAGCGGCTGTCCATGCTGCGCGGACAGAGTTGATAGAAGAGATCGGTCAGGCTCACTGCAGCGGGAATCGGATCGAGCGCCTGAAACGGCCGCGCGCTGTGGCCGCTGCGGCCCCGAATGTGAATCTCGAAACTCCTGCACGCGCTGGTGAGCGGTCCGATGCGCAAACCAATCACGCCGGTTTCAATGAACGGCTCGACATGCACGGCAAGCATCGCCGCGACATGCCGCGTCGCGCCTTGCTCGATCATGCTTTTGGCTCCGACCGCCGTTTCCTCAGCCGGCTGGAACACGGCGCGGATGTTGTGACGCAGCCCCAGCGTGCGCAGCGCATCGCGTTGCTCCAGCATCGCCGCCATCGCGGAGAGCACGATCGTCGAATGCGCGTCGTGGCCACAAGCGTGGCAGAGGTTCTTCCGCGTCGAGGCGTAGGAGATCTTCTTGTCGTCATTGACATCCACGCAGTCGAGCTCGGCGCGCAAGGCGATGAACTGCCCGGAGGTCCCGCCCACGTCAAGGTCGCACACAATGCCCAGGCCATCACCCATCACGCGTGGTTCGAAGCCGGACTTGCGCAAGGCGGCGGCGACGGTGGCGGTGGTCTGCGTCTCCTTTCCGCTGCCCTCGGGTTCGCGGTGCAGATGCCTGCGGAAGGCGATCATCTCGTCGGCCCGCAAATCAATGGTCTCGTCGATGGCGTCAAACGTCGCGGCGTCCAGCATGGCGGCGGCGGTGGCGAGGTCCACAGGCTTGTCGGCGGTGCTTCGGGGCATCAGGGGCAATCATAGCAATCGCGTCAAAGCCCACCGACTCACGTTGGTGGAACGGCCCCATCCACCAGAGCGTGCGGGCTTCACCACTTGATCACGACTTTGCCGAACTGCTCCGCCGCCTCCAGCCGCGCGTATGCCTTCTGCGCGTCGGCCGGCGCATAGGTCTGATCGACGATCGGCTTCAGCGAACCCTTGCGCAGCAGCGCGACGACTTCGTGGAACTCCCGCATGTCGCCCATCGTGGAGCCGAGGATCGACAGTTGGTTCCAGAACACGCGCGCCAGGTCCGTGGTGGCGTCGGGGCCCGAGGTGTTGCCGCAGGTGACGAGCGTCGCGCCTCGCGCCATCGACTTGATGCACGCAAGGTGAACGGCCTTGCCCACGGATTCGGCGACGACGTCCACGCCGCGCTTGCCGGTTATGGCGCGAATCTCCTTCGACCAATCGTTGGGGGGGCCGGTGTCGAGCACGCATTGGTCCGCCCCGAGTTTCTTGGCGCGATCAAGTTTCGCCTGATGTCGGCTGGTGACGATCGTCTTGCAGCCGAAGTGTTTCGCGATGGCGAGGCACGCGAGCGCCACCCCGCCGCCGATGCCGGTGATGAGCACACTCTGGCCGCAGCGCAGCTGGGCGCGGGTGACGAGCATGCGCCAGGCGGTGAGGAACGTGAGCCCGAAGGCGGCGGCTTCGACGGGATCAGTCTGGCCGATGTCGAGGATGTTCGAGGCTGGTGTGGTGAACTTCGCCGCCATCGTGCCATGCACATGCTCGCCGATCATGATGATGTCATTCGGCGCGGCGGCGCGATCGGGATGCGGCTGTTCCGCCAGCGGCACAGCGGCGTTGAGCAGCACGCGCCGGCCGATCCATGCCTTGTCCACGCCTTCGCCGACGGATTCGACGATGCCCGCGCCGTCCGAGCCGCCCACTCGTGGATAGGCGAGATTCAGGCCGGGGATTCCCATGCCCACGAACAGGTCCAAGTGATTGAGCGCGGAGGCCTCAGTGCGGATCAACACTTCACCGGGCCGGGGCGAAAGTTCCGGCCAGTCGGAAACGAGTTTCACGTTGGGCGCGACGGGCGAACCCTGCTTGGTGATGGTGATGGCGTGCATGAGCGCCGCAGATGAACACATCTGCGCCGGATTGGCAAGGGTGCGCAAAAGTTGTCCCCAGCCGCGGGTCGGGACTTCTTGCAGGAATCACTCCCGCGCGCACTGCGTGGGCAGGCCGAAGACGCCGCACAGTGCGCCCTCCGCGTTGCAGCGCTTCACCGCTTCCACCACATTCGGATCAAGGTGCGTGCCGCTCAACGCCAGCACTTCCTTCATGGCGTCGGCGTAGCTCCAGCTTTCCTTGTAGCAGCGCGTGGCGATGAGCGCATCCAGCACGTCGGCGGCGGCGGTGATGCGCGCCTCCAGCGGGATCGCCTCGCCTTTGAGCCCGTCGGGGTAGCCGCTGCCGTCCCAGCGTTCGTGGTGGCAGCGCGCGATGCGGGCGGCCCGCTGCATGCCGTCGAGCCCGCTGATCATGCGCTCGCCCCGCACGGTGTGCTGCTGCATCAGGCCGCGCTCGCGGTCGGTGAATGCCTCGGGCTTCTTCAGCACGTCCACCGGCACGCGCAGCTTGCCCACGTCATGCAGGATGGCGTCGTCGCCCAAGGCGGCGGCGTCCTTGGCGTCGAAGCCCAGGCGCAGCGCGATCTGCTCCACGATTGAGCGAATTCGCAAGACGTGCGAGCCGGTATCCTGATCGTGAACCTCACTGAGCCGCGCGAGAGAGAAGATGGCGTCTCGATGCGCGCGGCTGCGCAGATCTTGACGACCATCCTCACGCCGATCGAGCGGGCAGGCGACTTCAGGCGAAATGTCGGGTTCAGGCGATGTCACGTTGGAGCGTCTGGAGTTCTTGTGCATCGACTGGAACGCCAACATCCTCAATGCGATGATGGCTGGGACGCTGGACCAGTCGGGTTCTCGCCCGCAGTGGTCTTCAGCTCGCCTCGAATTCGCTCCAGCAGCGCCTTGGTGGCGCGGATGCCGTCGGGTTCGCTCAACCGGTCGCCTTCGTACTCAATGCCGACACGCTTCCGATAACCGGCGTCGTACACGATCGTCATCATGCGCGCGAAGTCGATGGTCGTTTCGTTGCCCTGCGCATCGAAGTCATAGGTCTTGGCGCTGACGCCCTTGGCGAAAGGCATGAGTTCGCGCACGCCCCGGTAGCGGTCGTACTCGTCGTAGGAGCCGTCGGCTTTCCTGAACATGCGAAAGTTCCCGAAGTCCGGCAGCGTGCCGCAGCGCGGGTCGTCCACCGCCTTGATCACGCTTGCCAGCCACGCGCCATTGGATGAGAGGCCGCCGTGGTTCTCCACGATGACGTTGAGTTGCGACGCCGCGGCGATGTCCGTCAGCCGCGACAGGCCGTCGGCGGCGAGGCGGCGCTGCTCATCGGGTTCGCCGGCCGACGCGGCGTTCACGCGGATGGCGTGGCACCCCAGCGCGGCGGCCCACTCGAGCCACTTGCGGTGATTCTCGACCGCCTTCGCGCGGGCGGCGTCATCAGGATCGCCCAGCCGGCCCTCGCCGTCGCACATGATCAGAACGCTCACCACCCCTTCGTCGTCGGCACATTTGCGCAATTGCTTCAAGTATGCCGCGTCGCTGGTCTTGCCGAGGTAGAACTGATTGACATACTCCACAGCGTCGATGCCGTAGTCGCGCCGGGCGATGAGCGGGAAGTCCAGCGGATCGAGTGTCTTGCCGAAGAACGCGCGGTTGAGGCTCCACTGCGCCAGCGAAATGAGGAAAGACTCTGCGTCGTCGACGGTATGCGGCAATCGAGGCGACGAGCCAATGGCGCGCGACAGTGCGTCGTGCGACAACACCGCCGCGCCGGCGGCGAGAACTGCGGCACGACGCATGAACCGGCGCCGGGTATGCGAAGCGTCAGACGTGGACACGGGCAATTCGCTCCTGCCCGCGCCACGCCCGCATCATAATCATTGTTGTCCATCGCATCGCCGGTTTCGGCGCTCACAGGCCCTGCTGCAGTGTGTGCGCCAGCAGGAGGAACATCGACCACATCACAGGCAACGCGGAGATGACGACCGCGGCGTACGAAAGCACCTGCGCCGTGCGATGCTGCTTGCGGGCGACCACTTCGCACACGATCACCACCAGCACCGTCAGGCTGAACTTGAAGAGGATCGCGCCGTTGAGACCCCACGCTTGAATCACGGCGTCGGCCAGCGGATTCACTTCGCGTCCGCTCCGCCGCAGAATCGCCCAGGTCAGCATGATGTCCAGCGCCGAAAAGAACACAAACCACACGTAGGCGTTCTGAAACCGCATCTCGGGCAGGCTCAGCCAGCCAATGGTCTGCGGCGGCGCCTGACTTTGTGCCTGTACATCAGGTTGGGCGGGCGGGCGATGCATGCTTGCGGCATTGTACGACGTGCCGTGAAATCCTTCGTGAGCGGCCATTCGCCGGTTGCACGAAGCACGCGTCCGATGCGCGTCGGAAACTGCCGATTCCGGCGTCGGTTGTTCAGATGACTTTCACGAAAGTGCAACCGACGAGCGCATCTGCGTGTGAAAACCACATCGGCATCAGTAGGTATTGGCATGAAACAATCGCCTGCCGCGAACAACGACGACGGAGAACCAGCAATGAGTCAAGCACATGACGCCCGCGTACTCCGCTGGAGCGACCTGCCGACGGATCAACCCATGCCGCTGATCGAGCGGCGGCGGATCATCGGCAGCCATCTGATGATCTCGCAGGTGCTCCTGCACAAGGGATTCCGTGTCGCCACGCATCAGCACGCCAACGAGCAGATGGCCTGGGTCGTGAGCGGGCGCGTGAGGTTCGGCATCGGCGCGGAAGGCTCAGGCGCGCGGCGCGAGGTCACGCTTGGCGCGGGCGAGGTGCTGCATCTGCCGCCGGGCGTGCCGCATTCCGCCGAGGCGCTGGAGGATTCGCATGTGACGGATCTGTTCAGCCCGCCGAGCGAGAAGACGGGCGTGGATGCGCACACGTGATCATCGTGCGCCGACGCCCACGGATGGCAATCCGTGGGCGTCAGGGTGATGAAGGTGCGGCAGGAAGCACGCCCACGCGGAATTTCGTCGCATGTTCCCCGCCGGCCCCTCCCAGGTACACTCGCTGCGTCGCCTTGATGAAGTCGGCCTCCGTCGCGTCGGTGTAGATGTTCTCCACATACTTCTGCGGATTGCGATCGACGAGCGGGAACCACGTGCACTGGATCTGAATCATGATGCGATGGCCCTTGCGGAAGGTGTGCAGCACATCCTGCAGCGGCAGATCGACCAGCGTTGGTTGGTCGGGGACGAACGGCTCGGGATGCTCATACGAGTTGCGGAAGCGGCCGCGGATGACCTCGCTGCGCACCATCATCTGGTAGCCGCCCATGTGCTTGTACGTGGGCATGTCGTCATGATCCGGCGCGTCGGGCGGGAACACGTCAATCAGCTTCACGATCCAGTCCGAATCCGTCCCGGAAGTGGAGACCCAGAGATCGGCAAGCACCGGACCGGCAAGCGTGATGTCTTCCTTGAGGGGCGGCGTTTGGTACGCGAGCACGTCCGGCCGTCGCGCGGCGAAGCGCTGGTCGTCGGTCATGTACTCGCGCGTCATGCCGATGTTGACGGCCTCGGTGAACGGCACGGGCTTCGCCGGATCGCTGATGAACTCGCCGAACGATGCCGCCTGATCTGCCGGGGCGTCGAAGGAAAGCCCGCCTCCGGCCTTGAGATACATGGTCTTCTCCTGCACATCGCGCGGCGGCCATGCGTTGAAGGTCCGCCACTGATTCGCGCCGGTCTCGAACACGTAGGCTTCGGGCAGGACCGGATCGGTCGCGTCCTTGAGGAAATGCGCGAAGAACGGCCGTTCGATCTGTTCGCGATAGAGCAGTGAGGTCTTGCTCTCGAACACCACACCGCCCAGGCGGTCGCCATCGACGCGATTCCATCCGCCATGCTGCCAAGGACCCATCACCAGGATGTTGAAGACATCCGGATTCTGTTTCTCGACAGCCTTGTAGATGTTCAGCGCGCCGTAAAGGTCTTCGGCGTCGAACCAGCCGCCCACGGTCATCACCGCTGGCGCGGTGTGCTGCAGATGCGGCAGGAGATTGCGCGCTTGCCAGAATTCGTCATAGTTCGGGTGCGCGCAGGCCTCGTTCCAGAATGCCACGCGTTCCTTGAAGTACTTCGCATTGACATTGCTCAGCGGGCCGAGGTCCAGGAAGAACTGGTAGCCGTCCGGCGTTCCGTGATCGAGCAGCCGTTCGCCGCCGCGGCTAGTCGCCGGCTTCGGCCGCGCCTGCCCGAAGCCGGCCATGAAGTTGACGGTGTGCGGCAGGAACAACGCGCCGTGATGATGGAAGTCGTCGTACCACCAGTCGGCGATGGGGGCCTGCGGCGAGGACGCCTTCAATGCCGGATGCGCGTCGATCATGCTCGCGGCGACGTAGAAGCCCGGATAGGAGATGCCGTACTGCCCGACACGGCCGTTGTTGTGCGGCACGTTCTTCACCAGCCAGTCGATGGTGTCGTACGCGTCGCTGCTTTCGTCAATGTCTTTCTCTGACTTTTTGTTCTCGACATGCGGCGTCATGTTGACGAACTCGCCCTCGGACATGTAGCAGCCGCGCACGTCCTGGTAGACGAAGATGTAGCCGTCGCGTGCATACGCGTCGGAAGGCCCGAGCGATTCCTTGAACTTGTCCGCTTCATACGGCCCGATGCTGTAGGGCGTGCGGATCATGAGCATGGGATAGGTCTTCGCAGGCGAAGCGTCCTTTGGCGAAAACACGATGGTGTGCAGTCTCACGCCGTCGCGCATGGGGATGTCGTGGATGGTCTTGACGTAGTTGTCGCGGATGTACGCCGCGAGATCGGGATCGCTTGCGCGACTCCGACGCGATGCTGGCTGCGTGGCGGCGGGAGCGGGCGCCACGGCCATCGAAGATTGTGAAACCGGCTTCGGCTCCGGATGATGGCTGGCGCAGGCGAAGAGCAGTTGGCTCATCGCTGCCGCGAGGAGCATGTGGCCGATTCGTTGAACGCGCATGGGGGCCTCTTTCCGTGCGCACGTTAGAGCCTTGCGGCATGCATCGTCAATCGATCGTCGCGCCCCAATCGTCCGCCGCAGCGCGTCATCTTCAATAGCCGTAATCCTCGCCCGACGACTTCGCTGCCGCGATCATCGCCAGCGCGACGCCAATGCCGGCGGGGATCGCCACGCATGCGAAGCGCACAAAGAAGAGTTTCCAGCCAGATGCGCGGGACGCGAGCAATTCGCCGACGCGCATCGTGAGCGGAGCCGCTGCGACAAGCCCCAGCGTGACCGGCGTGCCCAGGCCGTACATCCAGCCAGTGGCGCAGAGCGCGACAAGCGTGGCGGCGAGCACATGCGATGCCCCGCCGCCCAGACACAGCGGCGGAAGCAGCAGGCCGATCACCGTCACCACGCCCAAGCCGGCTGACATCGCGGCTGCCAGAAGGGAGATGTTCGCGTTGCCGCCGTGCAGGATCACCAGCGAAGCGCCTGTGAACATGACCGAGAGCAGCAGCGGGGTGACGAATCCGCGATGCACGCGGCCGCTGGATTCAAGGCACGCCCACGTGATGAACGCGGCAAGGGCGATCACGCCGCGAACGAGCAAGGGGTTCTCGATCGAGGCGATCGGATGGAAGAGCCAGCCGACGCAGACCGCCGACGCGAAGCCGAGGAACCAGCGCACGGGTAGTGCGCGGTCGGCGATGCCTGCTGCGACGCCGAACGCCGTTGCTGCACCGACCATCACCAGAATCCATTGCCACTTCTCCGGCGGCGGATACAGCGGCATGCCGTTGACGATGACGACGAACGCCGCGGCGAAGCCGAGCCCGAACGCCAGTGCGCCCGCCCAGCCGCGACGCGTCGGCGCGACCGGCGCACCGGCTGCATCCCAGCGCGGCCACCAGGCAACGAGCATGAGCACGCCAATCACCGACATCGCCGGCCAGAGCACGGGGAACGCCATTCGCAGTTGTTCAGGCATGTGGGAGCGAGCGGTCAGCAGTCAGTATCGGCATCCGATGCGATCATGTAGTTGTATCGTAAGCCGAGTCGATCGGCCACGAACCCAATCCGTGTCCACGGTGTTCATGGTGGCACGGGCGTCTCGCCCGTGAAGTCTGATCCAAACGTGGGCCGATCACATGCAATCGATCAATCGTTGATGTCCGGAAGACACGCCCATGGGGGCCCGATCGAAGGCCGCCGTCGCGCGTACGATCGCAGCATGACCTCGAATCCCCATCTCTTCTCACCGCTGGAACTGCGCGGCGTGACGCTTCGCAACCGCATCGCGATGTCGCCCATGTGCCAGTACTCCTGCATCGACGGATTCGCCACCGATTGGCATCTCACGCACTTGGGATCGCGCGCCGCAGGCGGAGTCGGCCTGATCATGGTCGAGGCCACCGGCGTGGAACCTCGCGGCCGCATCACGCCCAACTGCACCGGCATCTGGACCGACGAGCACATCGCGCCGTTCAAGCGCATCACCGACTTCATCAAGGAGCGCGGCTCGACGCCCGGCATCCAACTCGCGCACGCCGGCGTGAAGGCCTCGCGCTATGGGCCAATGTCGCCCAATCCCGACGCCATCGTGCCGCCGGATGATGGCGGGTGGACGCCCGTCGGCCCCAGCGCGAAACGGTTCAAGGACGACGGCCCCGTGCCGCACGAGTTGACGGCGGAGGAGATCAAGTCCATCCGCGAATCATTCGTCGCCGCGGCGAAACGCGCCATCGCGGCGGGATTCCAGATCATCGAACTGCACTTCGCGCACGGCTACCTCGCGCACAGTTTCCTCTCGCCGCTGATGAACGAACGCAAAGACGGCTACGGCGGCGTGTTCGAGCACCGCATCAGCTTCCCGCTCGACACGGTGCGCGCGGTGCGCAGCGTGATGCCCGATGACATGCCGCTGTTCGTTCGCCTTTCCTGCACCGACTGGGTCGAGGGCGGCTGGACGATCGAAGATTCGGTGAAGTTCGCGGTCATCCTCAAGCGCGAAGGCGTGGACCTCATCGACTGCTCAAGCGGCGGCTCATCGCGCAGTGCAAAGATCCCCGCCGGGCCGGGCTATCAGGTTCCGCTGGCGGCGCGGATTCGCAAGGAGGCGGAAATCGCCACGGGCGCGGTCGGCATGATCACCGGCGCGCAACAGGCGGACGCGATCGTCTCATCAGGCCAGGCTGACATCGTGCTGCTCGGCCGGCAGTTGCTGCGCGAGCCGTTCTGGGCGCATCACGCGTGGGTGGAGTTGAAGCCTGGGACGCCGGCGGCCATCGCGAAGGAGTACGCGTGGGCGTTGGCGGAGACGCGCGGGTGACGGTGGAAACGAAAAATGAACGCGAGGCGCGAACGTGTGTTCGCGCCTCGCAGCGGGTTGGTGATTGACGGCGGACAGGTTGGTTGGTGTGCGGCTAAGCCGCAAGCGGCGTGGCGGGGAAGGGCGCGGGATTACTTCGCCGCGCCTTCACCCGCGAACAGCACGGTCACTTCATCTCCAAGGCCGCCTTCTGCGACATACGTGGTCATGCCGAAGTCGCTGCGCTTGATCGTGAAGTGCGTCTCAAATCCGCCCTTCATGCCCTGACGGGTTTCCTTGGCCGGCCAGAACTTGAAGACTGCGGTCACGGGTTTCGTCACACCGTGCAAGGTGAGGTCGCCGGTGACCTTGAGGTTGTCGCCCTCCTTCTCGACCTTGGTGCTCTTGAAGGTGATGGTGGGGAACTCCGGCGCATTGAAGAAGTCGGGGCTCTTGAGGTGCTTGTCGCGCGCCTCATTGCGCGAATCCACGCTGTCGGCCTTGATCGAAAAACTGAAGGATGGCGACTCGCCCAGGGTGTATGTGCCGGACACATCGTTGAACGAGCCGTAGAAATTGCTCACGCCCATGTGCTCGATCTTGAACATGACCGACGAATGCACGGGATCGAGCGTGAACGACTGGTCAGCCATGTTCTCGGCGACGAGCGGCGCTGGCGTATGCGCTGCGGCGTCGTTTCGCGAAACTAGACCCAGCGTTGCGGCGGCTGCGGCGACAGTCAGAACACCTGTGAGAATGTGATGAACGTGCATGCGGTACTTGCTCCTGATACGTGAGAGTTTTCAGTGGACGGGTGCTTGTGATGAAAGGCCGGCCGCTGCAAGAAGGCTCGGCGCCTGTGAGGATGCCAATCGTCAATTGACTGGATTTGTTCCCGATCACCCGCACGCGGGCCACAGATTGAACGGCCGGGCCCGGGATTCCCTACAATTGCGCAGCCGACGTTCAAACGCCTCCTGCGATCAGCCGCCATGAGCGACCAACCGAAGGACACCTACGGATTCGAATCCGACGAGCCAGCCGAGCCGGCCGCACCTGTGCAGGCGTCGCCATCGCCCGCGCCAGCCGCGCCGATTGAACCGCCGCGCAAAGGCCGGCCCATCGACGGCTCCGGCCCGGCTGGCATCGCGTCGTCGGGCAAATCCGAGCCGCTTCCTCTGGAAGACGAAGTCCCGATGTCGATGCGGTCGGTGAAGGAACTGGATGTGTGCCCCAATTGCGGCGCGCCCATGCGCAACGCCGGCGAAGTGTTGTGCATGCGCTGCGGCTTCGATCTCAAGACCATGAAGAAGGTCGAGGTCAAGACCGGCGTGGTTGAAGTGGCCTCCGACGATCATCAGGAAGGCGGCGACGAGGCGCTTGTCGATCGACGCAAGCCGATCACGCTGCCCGGCCGCGGCGAAACCATGCTGCCGCTGATTGCCGCGGGCGTCGCGGGCGTGATTCTGCTCATCGCCCATCTCGCGGGAGTTCGTGGCCTGTTTCCGCCCGTGCTCGACAAATCGGGGCAGGTACTCGTCAACGGCGAGATCACCTTCACGATGCGCATGCTGGGTCTGCTGCGCTGCGTCGTCACCATCGCCATGTTCACCGGCTGCGGCCTGGGTGCGCTGGCATTTGTCGCATTCCTGAATCGCATGCGGATGGGCGACCTGAGACTGGCGGCAGCCCGCATGCTGGCCATCGTCGCTGTCGCGCACCTTGCGACGATGTTGAACTTTTCGAGCAACGCGGTGGAGTGGACGGTTGAGGCTGTGCTCCGCTGCGGCATCTTTGCGGGGTTGTCAATCGTGCTTTTCAGCCTCAAGCCCAAGGACGCGCCAATCCTGCTGGGCAGCACGATCATCCTGTTCCTGCTGACATGGTTCGGCGCGTGGGTGGTGGTGTGGGGAACGGCGTGAGCCTCGATTGCGCGGGAGGCACGCACCAGTCACCCGAGGTTTGAGTCGCACAGCGATCGAGGCTATCCTTCGCCCCTTGCGCTCTGTTTGAAATGAGCCCGCAGCCCCCTGCAGAAGTCGCCAAGCCTTGCTGGAACAGCCCTCATGCACCCCTCGCGCATGCCCATCGTGGGCGGCAATTGGAAGATGAACACCGACCTCGCCTCAGCCGTGGAACTGGCTGATGACGTGGTGGCCGGCTGTGATCGGGAGGGCCTGACTCAATCGTGCGATGTAGCGGTGTTTCCGCCGTTTCCATATCTGCAGTCGGTCGGCAAGACGCTTGGGCACGCGGGCGTGCTGCTTGGTGCTCAGGATGTGTATCACGAAGCCAACGGCGCATTCACTGGTGAAGTCAGCGCGGAAATGCTGGTTGATCTGAACGTGCATCTGGTTCTGACCGGCCACTCGGAACGCCGACATGTTCTGGGTGAAGACGACGAACTGGTGAATCTGAAGACGCTCGCTGCATTGGATAACAGCCTGTGCGTGATCGTGTGCGTCGGTGAAACGCTGGAGCAGCGCGAGTCGGGGGACACTGAAAAAGTCGTCGTTGGACAGCTGCAGGCGGGCTTGCAGGACGTGCCAGTCGAGCAGATGCGACAGGTCGTGATCGCCTACGAGCCCGTCTGGGCCATCGGCACCGGCCGCAATGCCACGCCCGGCGATGCGCAGGCGGTGCATGTCAGGATTCGACGGGAATTGGCAAGGCTCTATGATGACGGCACTGCCGCAGGGACGCGGATTCAATATGGCGGGTCTGTCAAGCCCGGCAATGCCGCGGAACTCGCCGCCCAGCCGGATATCGATGGCTTCCTCGTGGGCGGAGCGTCGTTGAAGTCGGATGACTTCCTGGCGATCGTGAGGGCGGCGAAAGGAGTGGGGGCGGCGAAGGCGTAGTTGCGAAGTTTGGGTGTTCGATTTTCGATTTTGGATTCAGGAATCTGCAACGCTTTTCAGAAGCCGATTCAAAATCCAAAATCCAAAACCCGGAATCGGATCTTTCACACATGAGCGTTGGCTTCCTTATCCTGACCGTCTTGTTCATCATCGTGTCCGCGGTGATGATCCTCATCATCCTCGTGCAGCGTCCCCAGGGCGGCGGCCTCGCCGGCGCGTTCGGCGGCGCAGGCGGCGGCTCGACCGACACCGTCTTCGGCGGCCGCGTGGGTGATGCCCTCACCGCCATGACCGTCTTCGCGTTCGCAACGTACGTCCTGCTTGCGGTCGGCCTGAACATCATGGACCCAAGCCCGAAGGAGCAGCCGGTAGTCGCGCCCGCCGCCGCGACCCAGCCCGCTGACGGCACGGCCCAGCCGACGACCGCGCCGGAAGGCGCACAGCCGATCAACGTCGATGGCTCGACGCCGCCGGCGACCGACTCCGCGACAAGTCCGCCGACAAGCGATCCCGTCATTCCGCCCGTGGACGCCGCGGACCAGCAGGGCCAAAGGCAGCCTGATGCTCCGCCAGCGACTGCGCCAGTCGGCGGAATCTGAGCACACCTGAACCATCCGACGAAAGGCCGCTCCCGCCCATGATCCGCTCCATGACCGGCTTTGGCGATGCGTCATTGCAGACCGACGGCGTCCATTTTGCCGTCGAGATCCGGTCGGTCAACAATCGGTACTTCAAGAGCCAGATTCGCCTGCCGGATGAATTGGCGGGTCTGGAAGCTGAACTCGACGCGGCGATCGCCAAACGACTCAGCCGCGGCAGCGTGATTCTCACCGTGCGCTTCACTGATACCTCTGCTTCCGCAGCGGCGAAGATCAACGTCAAGGCCGTTGAGAATTACGTGCGGCAACTGCAATCGATCATGTCGGCGCAGGGACTGGACAAGTCGGCTTTGCGCGTGGATGTCGCCGCCCTGCTGGCGCTGCCGGGGGTGGTGATCCCCGACACCGGCGAGGAACGACTCGCGGCGGCTCGCGCGACGCTGAGCACGCTTGTGGATGAGGCGTGCGATCGCCTGCTGGTGATGCGCGAGCGTGAAGGCCGCTCGCTGCTTGAGGACCTGCAGAAGCACGCCCGGGCGATTGATGCGCACCTGATCGTGGTGAAGCAGCGCGTGCCTGCGACGGTTGAGCTGTACCAGGAGCGTTTGCGGCAGCGCATGGAGAGCCTGTTGGCTGAAGCGGGCGCGGCGGTGCGCGAGGAGGATCTGATCCGCGAAGTGGCGGTGTACGCCGAGCGCACGGACATCGCCGAGGAAGTCGCGCGCCTTGAGGGCCACCTGCAGCAGTACCGCGAGATCATCACTGCTGAGAACGGCGAGCCTGCCGGCCGCACGCTGGACTTTCTGAGTCAGGAGCTGCTGCGCGAGGCCAACACCATCGCGAGCAAGTGCCTGGATGTGGAGATCAGCCGGCGCATC
>CAZCGB010000012.1:0-14795 GCA_964498045.1 uncultured Isosphaeraceae bacterium | reverse complement strand
AAGAAGGCCTTCCAAGGCAACAGTTCCATCTGGGGCGTGCAGGCGCGCGTTCAGATTGTGTCCCAAGCCATCGCTCCGAACGCCGACGATCCTGACTTCATCGACTTCGCCACCGTCAGCGGATTGGTCGACCTTCGTCGTCTGCGGAGCAACGTGCCGTGGGCGGTTGCTTCCGTAAGGCAGTTTTCCGGCGATGGAAAACCCTGGCCGAAGATCAAGTTCGATCCGATTGATGAATCGGTCGCTCCTGCCGAAGTTCCGCTGCTTCGCGACTATTCCAGCCCGAATCTTCCGCCGCTGCGCATTGCACCGGGACTGCCGGGAAGCACGCGTTACGAAATCACCGATGGAGCGATCGGCAACACCGGGACCATCACCTGCATCACGGGGTGGATCTCGCGTCATGTCGCGCCGCGCCACCACACGCCTGAAGACACCTTCGGCGAGCATCTGGCGTTCATCAACACGCCCACGGAACTGCTCGTGTTCGACCTGCTGATCCACCGCGGGCTGGAGTTCAACGCGCCCGAAATTTTCCTCTACAGCCAGTTGCCCGGCGGACCGCTCTACCCGCAGGGCGGACGCGAGGTCGGGTTGCTTCCCCTGCGCGAATCCATCATTGATCTGGGTTCAGGTCCGCCCGATCCCGTGCTGCCCGAACTGCCGCGATATCACTCGCTTGCCGACCTGGCCATGCGCCGATTGAGCGGCAGCCCCAACGATTACGTCGGATACAGGCTGCGACTGCGCTATCCGCCCATCCCGACGATCGCAGTCTTCCGTCATGTGTTGCCCGAACCCCGCAAGAAGTGATCAGACACCATCGCGAACCGACTTTGCATGGCTGGGGCGGGGGTGAGGGGCCCAGGCGCCATGTCGGGCCAGGATCTGCCCAACTGGCGATCCCTCATCCCGCCCGCGGCCAGCAACGCGACGCATTCTGTCAGTCGCTTCACGTTGAATAAGCGAGGAATGTGCGTCGAGAGGATCACATCCGGGTAAGATTTTGCGAAGAATCCGAACGAGGCGCCATGCGAAGGGCGGAGGCATCGCGCGGCGCCAGAATTCCGAAAGGACATCGCCATGCACAACGGAACCCGTCGCGAATTCCTCGCTGATGTCGGTCGCGGCATGCTTGTCGCCAGCCTCGGCCCCGCGCTGGTCAGCGAGCTGGGCATGAGCCGCGCGCTGGCGAACGAGTCGCTGGATGCGCCTGGCGAACTTCAGTTCGGCGCACTTGAGCCATTGGTCGAGCTCATGCAGCAGACTCCCGCCGACGCGATGCTGCCGCTGCTGGTGCAGCGGCTGAATACGGGAACTGACCTGCGCACGCTCATTGCTGCTGGCGCGCTGGCCAATGCGCGCACCTTTGGCGGCCAGGACTACACCGGCTATCACTCGCTCATGGCCCTGGCGCCGGCGTGGCACATGTCGCACGAACTGCCTGATGATCGCCGCGCCCTTCCCGTGCTCAAGGTGCTGTATCGAAACACCGCCCGCATGCAGGAGCAGGGCGGGCGCGAAAACGAAGTGCTGCACCTGGTCGAAGCCGCTGCCCTGCCGCTCGAGATCGCTGGCGGCGAGGCTTTGCAACAGGCGACGCGATCGGGCGACATGGATCGCGCCGAACAGACTTTCGCCGCGCTGGCAAAAGGGCCATCGGGAGAGGCGTTCAATCACTTGCTCTGGGCTGTGCAGGATGAGATTGATGTGCACCGCGTCGTGCTGGCGTGGCGTGCCTGGGCGCTGCTCGATCTCGCCGGCCAGGAGCAGGCGCACACGCTCTTGAGGCAGTCGGTGCGCTACTGCGTCAACGCCGAGCGTCAGCGCCTGGACCATCATGGCCGCGAACCTGGTGTGCGCACGGTGCTTCCGAAACTCCTCGATCAGTACAAACTTCTGGAGAGGAACATGGGCGCGCGTCAGCCGGACGACGACTGGCTGGAGAACCTGAGCGTGACCATCTACGGGCCGAGCCGCGAACAGGCAGCTGAAGCGGTCGCCGCCGCGTTGGCCGACGGCGTCGCTCCGGAAGCAATCGGCGAGGCGATTTCGCTGGCCGCCAATCAACTGGTGCTGCGCGATCTCGGCCGCACGACGGGTGAGGCCGGCAAGCCCGAAGGCTCTGTCCATGGCGCATCGGTTGGCGTGCATGCTTCGGATTCGGCCAATGCCTGGCGCAACATCGCGCGCGTGAGCGATCATCGCAACAGCGTCGCGAGCCTGATCGTCGGCGCGTATCACACCGCCGGCCAGAGCGCCAACCAGCGCGAGCAGCTCTATCCCCAGGCGGAGAATCGCGAGGCGATCGACGCGTCATCCGACGCGGCGACGCTGCTGCGCGACGCCGAGGAGGCCATCACAAGCAACGACCAGGCCCGGGCCTGCGCCATCATTGTTCGGTATGGCGAACGTGGGCATGCCGAGCGCCCGGCGATGGATCTGATGCTCAAATACGCCTGCAGCGAAGACGGCGCGCTGCACGCCGAGAAGTACTATCGCACGGTGTGCGAGGAGTTCGCCATCGGCCGGCCGGCGTTTCGCTGGCGGCACATGGCGGCCCTGGCGCGCGTCACTGCCAGCGAACATGGCTTTGCCGCGCCGGGATACCAGCAGGCGTGCGAATTGCTCAAGTCGTGAAGTTCATTCGCACACGCGCACATCGCGCAGCTCGGCTTCCACGCTGCGCGTGCCGTTCCATTCGTTGATCTTCGGCTCGATCGCGAGATCCAGCCGCATGCCGGGGGCGATGCTCGATGCATGCTCCGCGCCGCGCCACCACACCGCGCGCATCATCTTGCGCACGCCGGTCGGCGCGTCCTGGCGCACGCGCATCTGCAGGTGCCTGCCCTCGGCCCCCATCTGTTTCGGCGGCTCCTGCAGTGTCGCGCCCACGATGCGCAGCGTCGGCTGGCGATTGCCGCGGCCGAACGGAGCCAGCGCGTGCATCTTCAGCACCGTCGTCACATCCAGTTCGGTCATGTCGGCGTCGCAATCGATGGTCAACGTCGGCGTGAGTTGCTCGACGCCGATGCGCTCGTTCGCATGCGCGGTCAAGGCGTCAGTGAAGGCGTCGAGATTCGCAGGCGCAAGCGAGAGTCCCGCCGCCGCAGCGTGTCCGCCGTACGTGAGCAGATGCCGCGATGTCGCACACAGCGCTTCGTGGATGGAATAGCCATCCACGCTGCGGGCCGAGCCTTTGCAGACATCAGCCTGTCTGTTCAGGAGGATCGCCGGCCGGCCGAAGCGATCGACGAGGCGTGAGCAGACGATGCCGACCACGCCCGGATGCCAGCCTTCATGCGCAAGCACGATCGCGCGGCGATCGGAGCCGGTCATGCCACGGTCCTCCGCGAGCTTTGCTGCTTCATCAAAAATGCGGCGCTCGACGCCTTGCCGCTGCACGTTGAACGCCGCGAGTTTGTGCGCGATCGCCATGGCTTCCTCGGGCCCGGCTTCGGTGAGCATGCGCACGGCCTCGGCCGCGTGGCCCATGCGGCCGCACGCGTTGAGGCGCGGGGCGAGCGTGAAGCCGACTTTCTCCGTGTCGATCTTCTCGCCGACAAAGCCTGCGTGTTCGATCAGCGCGCGCAGGCCCGGCAACTGCGTCTGCCGCAGCATGCGCAGGCCGAACGCGGTGAGAATGCGGTTTTCCCCCACGAGCGGAACGACGTCGGCGATCGTGCCCAGCGCGGCGAGAGGAAGCACGCTCATCAGCGTCTCGCGAAGGGCGCCGGAGATGCGCTGCGAGTTGCACCATGTCGTGCAGAAGCGCCAGGCGACTTTGTATGCGACGCCCGCGCCGCAGAGTTCGCCGAACGGATACGCGCCGCCGGGCAGTCGCGGATGCACAAGCGCGACGGCATCGGGCAGATGCGCGGCGTCATCGCCCTCGGGCAGGCTGTGATGGTCGGTGACGATCAGATCGAGGCCGATCTCGCGGGCGGTGTTCGCTGACCGCACAGCGGTGATGCCGCAATCGACGGTGATGACCAGCTGCGCGCCTTCGCTGCGAAGTTGCGTGAGCGCCTCGCAGTTGAGGCCGTAGCCTTCATCCAGACGGTGGGGCACGTACGTGCGCACGCGCGCCTTGGGCGCGGCTGTCTTGATGGTGTGATAGAGGATCGCGGTGGCGGTGATGCCATCGACGTCGTAGTCGCCGTAGATGACGATGACTTCATCGCGCCTGATGGCGTCGATCAGCCGCGCGACCGCCGCGTCAATGCCCGGCATGAGGCCCGGATCGTGCAGGTCGGTGAGTTTTGGTTCGCAGAACCGCGCGATTTCCAGGGGATCGCACATTCCCCTTGCATTGAGAATGCGGTTCACAAGAGGGACGCCTGTTTCGCGCCTGATGTCGCCGCCCGGATCGACGTCCCCGGCGCCGACCTTGTCGGCGGCAGCTTCGCGGACGATCCATCGTCGCGTCAGACCTCGCATCGCACGGAGAATACCACACCTGCTTCAGCCGCTTGCGATCGGGGCCGAATTATCGGCCGCGCCCGCGCAACCCCAACCGTGTCTTTGGCTACCATGCCACCGCTGTCGGCCGAGACGTCGTCAGCGATGCACACTCAACCCTGCCGCACGCGCCCGCTGCTGGTGGAAGAGAACACCGCGCCATGCCTCCATCCGATCGCTACAACACGATTCTGCTCTTCGGCGCGCCAGGCGTCGGCAAGGGCACGCAGGGGAAACTGCTGGGGAAGATTCCCGGCCTGTTTCACCTCGCCACCGGCGACATCTTCCGATCGCTCAACCGCGAGTCGGACCTCGGCCGCAAGTTCGCCGAGTACTCCACGCGCGGCGAGCTGGTGCCCGACGACCTCACCATCCAGTTGTGGCTTCAGCACATGCAGGGCATGATCGCGCAACGGCTGTTCTCGCCTTCAAGCGATCTGCTGATCCTCGACGGCATGCCGCGCACCATCGCCCAGGCCGAAGCTCTTGACGATCACATCAACGTGCTGAAGATCGTGCACCTCACGACGCCGAACGTCGATGAGATGGTGGTGCGCATGAAGCGCCGCGCCATCCGCGAGAATCGGCCGGACGACGCCGACGAAAGCGTGATCCGCCGCCGCTTCGAGGTGTACATGACCGAGACCCGCCCCGTGCGGACGCATTACGATCCGAAGCTGATCGCCGAAGTCAACGGCGTGGGCATGCCGGCGGAAGTGCTGATGAACATCCTTCAGGTGATCGTACCGATCTGCAAGTCGTACTTCGGCAACCCTCTGGCGGGATGACGGGCATGAATCCCGACGACCACGTCTGCCTTTGCTTTCACGTCAGCCAGCGCAAGCTGGTGAACTGGATGAAGCGCGAGCAGCCGCGCGTGGCTTCGCAGATGAGCGAATGCCTGGGCGCGGGCACGGGCTGCCGCTGGTGCGTGCCGTTCCTCAAGAAGCTGTTTGATCAGCATCAGTCGGGCGTGGCCGAGCCGAACCTTCCGGTTTCGCCCGAGGAGTACGCCAAACGTCGCAGCGCGTATCACCAGTCGGGCGTGCGCGACGGCGCAGCAGAGCAAGGCGAATAGGCGCGGCCTTCATCCATCGGTCAGGGCTTGGCGTCATCCGCCGGCGGCTCATCAGGCAGCATCAGCACGCGGGTCGCCCGGCGCAGGTCGCCGCGCGATCGGGCCAGGCCTTCGTTCAATTTCGCGATCGGCGTCGCCATGCGGCCGAGGAAAATCTCCCAATCATCCACGGCAAGTCGCGGGCCCAGTTCAGCGAACTGCGCGCGGACGGCGTCAGCGGCGTCGGGGTCGAACACGCCACGCAGGCGTTCGATGGTCTCCGGCAAGGTGATGTCGTCAGGCTCCCAAGCCTCGCCCGCGCCTTCCGGCTGCGGAGGCGGGTTCTGGATCATGAGGCGCATGCGCTCATCCAGCAGCACCAGCGCGAACATCACCTGGTCCGCGTTGAACTGCCGAATCAGGGCCGATTGCTCTCCCCAGCGCTTGAGCTCTTCCGGAGAGTTGCGGGATCGGTCGTAGCTGAAGCGGTTGATGATGGCGTCGCGGGTCTTCTGCAGCGCTTCGAGATAGCCAAACGGATCCTTGCGGCTGACGCGGCTTGCGGCGTCGGCGAGCGCCGCGGCGCCGGATGAATGCAGGTCCAGCACGCCCGCCTTGCCCGCAACTTCGAGTTGATCGAGCGTGAGGTTGAAGTGCCACTGCGCGATGCGGCATGAGCCCAGATTGACGTCGCCGCCCAAATGCCCCGTCGCCCGAAGCACGATGGCGCAGCGGTCAATCGCACCGGCGGCGTCCTTGGCGTTCTGCAATCGAACGGCGTCCGACTCCAGCGCGCACAGCAGTTCATGCATGCTCGGCGCATAGTGCGGGGCGATGGGAGGAAGGCCTCGATGATGGACGAAGATGGCGAAGTCGCACCGCCGCTTGATCGACGCTTCACGCATCACATCCAGCACAGGCTGCGCTTCGATGAGAGCCGCAACGACCGGTTGCGGCGGGACGACTGCGTCACTGGTCGGATGAAAATCCAGGATTGTCGCGTGCGTCTCCTTCGGCAGCGCTTCCCACATCTCGATAGCCCGCAGGTACCACAGCGCGGCGTTGGCCGCCTCTTCGGGCTTCTGCTCGCCGCTGGCGAGTTTGCTCAGCACGGCGATGCGGTCGGCGATCATCTGCTCGCCGGCGAATTTGCGCTCCAGCACCTTGCCGAACGCGGGAGCCATCACCTTTGCCAGCACGCCCATCCCGCCGCCTTCGATCTCCTTCTCGATGGCCTTCATCTCCGCCATGGCGGCGTCCTTGTCAGTCATGGCGAACACGCCGTTGACGCGCGTCATCATGTCATCGTACTTGGCGAGTTCGGCGTCGAACTGCGCGTCATCAAGATCACCCAGGCCGGCAATCTGTTCGGAACTGCCGAGCAAGCCCGCGAGCATCTTCATGCCTTCGGGCCCGCGGTACTTCTCGAACGTCGCCAGCGCGATCTCCTGTTCCATGCCGACCGCATCGACGTAGGCGAAGGGATCATCGGTTCCGAGCGTCTGGGCCGCGCCGAGCAAGCCGGCGGCGTCGGCGGCGTTGAAGGACGCGCTGTCGAGGCCCATTTGCACGCCAGCGTCGGCGAAGGCGAAGACCGCCTGGCCGACGAGCGAGGAGATGAGCACGTGGTCGTCGCCGAAGTGGCCGGAGGCCTGATACATGCTGCTGAGTTCGTTGGCTGCGCCGCTGGCGTCGCCGTCGGCGAGCCGCACCGCGGCATCGGCGCGAATCGCCTTGGCCAGGCCGCGCATCTCGCCCAGGTGCGGCAGCAGCAGTTCAAAGCCCTGGCTGTAATCCAGGGAGAAGTCGCAGTACTCCTGCTGCGATCCTTTCTTGAAGTCACCGATCGCGCCTTGCATCGACGCCAGCGCGGCGCGGATCTGCGGGGTGATGGGCTGAGCCGGATCGCCCGCGTAGTTGGCGATGAGCTCCACCTGCTGCGGATTGGCCTTCTTGAACGCCTGCCACGCGGCGATGGACTTCGCGTACCACGTGGCGGCGTTCTTGGGATCGTCGGCGCGCATCGAGGCGGAAGCGCCCGCGCACACAAGCAGCAGCGCAGTGAAACCGCAAGAGAGCCATCGATACATTTCCGCGCGAGAAGCGTTGTACGGCACCATCGACCTCCAAATCGGTACGGACAATCGATACTATGTCTCGCATAGTATACGCCGAATGCGCATGCTGGTTGCATGGGACGCGGCCTGTTCCGCGCGGTTGGCGCGAATTTGGGTTCTTGGATGGCCGGGACTTGTCCATCGTTACACTCGCGGCATGACCGATCCGCCGCAAGTGTCGAACGGCGATTCGCCGCGATTCGTGCCCTATCAGCTGACGCCTGTTGAAGACCCGTTGGGCGCATCACGTGTGTTTCTTGAACAGATGCGGCAGCGGCGATCGGTGCGGCATTTCTCCGATCAACCCGTCCCGCGCGAGGTCATTGAGAACATCATTCTCACCGCCGGGACCGCGCCGAGCGGCGCGAACAAGCAGCCCTGGCGGTTTGTCGCTGTGCAGGATGCAGCGATCAAGCGCGAGATCCGCGTCGCCGCCGAAGCAGAAGAGCGAGAGTTCTACGCGCGTCGTGCGAACGCGATCTGGCTGCGCGATCTGCAGGCGCTGGGAACCGATGATCACAAGCCCTTTCTCGAAGTCGCTCCGTGGCTGATCGTCGTCTTCAAGATGATGAAGGACGATCTGCTGCAAAACGACTCCGATCAGGTGTACTACGCCGCGGAAAGTGTCGGCATCGCGTGCGGACTGCTGCTCGCGGCGATCCATCATGCGGGACTGGTCGCCCTCACGCACACGCCCAGTCCGATGAAGTTCCTCACGCAGATTCTGCGACGGCCCGAATACGAGCGTCCGTTCCTGTTGATGCCTGTGGGTTATCCCGCGTCTGATTGCGTCGTGCCCGACATCCATCGCAAGCGCTTGGATCAGATCATGGCGATTGATCGCTGATTCGCCGCAAAGCCCGGGGACTCCCGTCCCCGGTACAGATCAACATGGAGTTCAAACCACCGGCATTCGCGCCGTCCCACGGACGGAGTCCGTGGGCTTTGCAGGTAATGAATGCGCATCATGGCGCTGGGTCCGGCTCGATTTCCGGCAGGATGCCCTTGCGCACGTAGATCGGCCGCACGAGCCTGCGCCAGGATGGCAATCGCGCAAGAAAGATCAAACCGCCCAGCACGCTGAGCAGGCCGGCGATGAACACCGTGCGGGTTTCGCCGATGACATCGGCCGTCCACCCGCATAACAGGCTTCCCAGCGGAGCCGCGCCCATGACCGCGAGCACGAAGAAACTCATCAGACGTGCGCGCATGTGATCGTCGACGATCGTTTGCAGCAGCGTGTTGCTCGCGGCAAAGGTGACGATCATGCCCAGGCCGGCGAGTGGCGCTGTGAGGAGCATGATCGGCACCGAGCGCGTGAACGCGAACGCGGCCATCGCCAAGCCGGCGAACATTGCGGCGATGGCGATGGAGCGGCCAAGCCCCAGCACGGTGCGGCGCGTGGCGAGAAAGATCGCCCCGCCCAGCGCGCCCACGCCTGTCGCGGCTCCAAGGAACCCGAAAACCAACGGGCCGTGCGCCTGCGAGACTTCATCCGCGAAAATCGGCATCAGCGTCTGGAACGCCATCACGGTCAGGCTCATCAGCGCCGCCAGAGCCAGCAACGCGCGCACGGGCGGGAAGGTTGTCGCGTAGACAAAGCCATCGCGGAGTTCGCGCAGCACGCCGTGTTCGATGATTCGCTTTGTGGGCGCCTTGAGCGTCATCATGAGCAGGGCGATGAGCACCGCCGCGTAGCTGACCGCATCGATGGCAAAGCACCAGGCTTCGCCGCCGCTGGCCACGCTGGCGATGACCAGGCCCGCGACCGCCGGGCCGATCAGGCGCGCGCCGTTGAACATTGAGCTGTTGAGTGCGATGGCGTTGGGCAGATCGCGGCGGTCGTCAAGAATCTCGACGACGAATGCCTGCCTGGCCGGCGCATCGAATGCATTGACGATCCCCTGAAAGGCGCTGAGCGCGATGACCTGCCCGACATTGATGGACTTCGAGAACGTCAGCCACGCCAGCGCGATCGATTGCAGCATCGACAGGGCCTGGGTCCAGATGAGCACGTGATGTCGGTTCCAGCGATCGACCAGCACGCCGGCCGGCGGAGCGAGCAGCGACATCGGCATCATGCCCGCGAAGCGCACGATGCCCAGCACCGTCGCCGCCTGGATGAGCTTCGATTCCTTGGCGAGTTGAAAGACCAGCCACGCGGTCGCGGTGGTGCTCAACCATGTCCCGATGAGCGAAACGCCCTGACCGATGAAGAACAGGCGGTAATTGCGATGCCGCAGCGCACGCACCGCGAAGCGCCAGCCGGGGTGCTCGCTCGTCATCGCGGCCGACATCGCACGCTCGTCGATGATCGGCGCGGGCGATCCTTCCGTGGCCGTGGGCATGCGTCGATTGTAGATGGCCTGTGCAGGCAGGAATCCGCAGCCTCATCGCATTGAAGATCAGCGTTTCAAACGAGCGACGCTGGCGGGGCCTGCCGCTACCATTGGCCCTTCCGTCCGAATCGCCGATTCATCGCATCGCATCATGCTCACGATCTTCTTCATCGCCTGCGTACTCGTCGTGGTCGCGCTCATCGCGCTGGACCTGGGCGTGATCCACAAGCAGGAGCACGTGGTGGGCATGCGCGAGGCCCTGGCCTGGACAGCGGTGTGGGTCGCGCTGGCGTTGAGCTTCTCCGTGGCAGTGTACTTCCTGTACGGCCACAACTGGCTGGGTTTCGTCGATCGGTTCAAGCCCGAAGCCAGCGGCGGCATGGCGACCAAGCAGTTCCTCAACGGCTACCTGCTGGAACTCTCGCTGTCGATGGACAACCTCTTCGTCTTCGCGACGATTCTCGCGTACTTTCGCGTGCCGCTGGCGCAGCAGCATCGAGTGCTTGTGTGGGGAATCCTCGGAGCGATCTTCCTGCGCGGCGTGATGATCGCCCTGGGAGCGGCCCTTGTCGCCCAGTTCGCGTGGATCATGTACGTCTTCGGCCTGCTGCTGCTGTACACCGCGTGGAAGATGATGAAATCGGGCGAAGAGGAGATTCATCCCGATCGCAACATCTTCATCCGGGCGGCCCGCAAGTTCTTCCCCACGACCACCGAACTGCATGGAAACAAGTTCTTCGCGAAAATCGACGGCGTCAAGCACATGACGCCGCTGTTTCTGGCGCTGATCCTGGTCGACATCGCCGACATCATGTTCGCCATCGACTCGATTCCCGCGATCTTCGGCGTCACGCGCGACACGTTCATCGTCTTCACCAGCAACATGTTCGCCATCATGGGCCTGCGCTCGATGTACTTCGCGCTCATCGGCCTGATGCACCGCTTCCACTACCTCAAGCCCGCAATCGTGCTGCTGCTGGCGTACATCGGCGTGAAGATGCTGCTGCACGACGTCGTGCACATCAACGACACCATCTCGCTGCTGGTGATCCTGGGGGTGCTGGGCGGCGGGGTCATCGTGTCGATGGTGATGCCGGCGGCGGGGCCGTCTCCTGAATCCGACGACGCCAAGGCCGATATTGAGGCCGGGAACGCCGTCGGTGATGTGTCGGGTGAAACCGCCGGAGCCGCGGCACGAACCACTTCTCCAGTGGATGTGTCTTCCTCATCATGAACCGATTTCGCGCATGGTTGCGATTGAGAATGGGATGGATACCGCGGCCGGTGCGGCGGGCGATCGTCATCGTCATCGGCGGGACGCTGCTGCTGCTGGCCGTCATCGGCATGATTCTGCCCATCATGCCCGGCGTGATCTTCCTGCCGTTCGGCCTGGCGATCCTGGCCGTCGAGTTCGCGTGGGCGGCCCGCTGGCTCAAGCGGCTCAAGCGCACGTCGCGCAATGTCCGTGATCGCATGAAGAACGGATGGAACGGCAAAGCCGGCGCGGTGAGTCCCGCCGCGCCTGCGACTTCATCGCAGCAGAACAAGGCGGCGTAGGGTCATCACTCGAAAGAAACGGGATCGCGGCACCAAAGATTCAGCATGTCGGCGAACTGTGCCGAAACGTTGCTCTGATCATCCCTCAATGTCCGCAATCGTTTCATGACCTGGATCGCGTACATCGTCGCCTTGCTCTTCACGCTGCTCGGCGCGGCATGCGTGGCGTCCATCATCCTCAGCCTGCCCGGCGCGTGGATCATGCTCGCGCTCGCCTTCGGCATCGAGTTGACCGACCAGTGGTGGCGCACGCCCGACGCGGCGGGCGTGACGCAGACCTTCGACTGGTGGCTGCTGTGGACGTGTCTCGGCCTTGCGCTGGCGGGCGAACTGATCGAACTCGCAGCGGGAGCGGCGGGCGCGAAGACCGGCGGCGGCAACAAACGCGGCATGATCGGCGCGCTGATCGGCGGCGTCGTCGGCGCGCTCGCGCTCACCCCCTTCATCCCCATCCCCGTCGTCGGCACGCTCATCGGCGCGATCATCGGCACGTTCGTCGGCGCGGTCATCGGCGAAGTCACCGGCGAAGAGCCCAAGACCGTCAAAGGCTCGATGAAACCCGCCCTCGGCGCGACTGTCGGCCGCGTCTTCGGCACGGTCAGCAAGCTCGCCGTCGCCATCGTCATCTGGTTGGCCTTGAGCGTCGCGGCGTTCTGGCCGTGACACCTGGAATTCGCCTCAATCACAAACTCAACTTTCCTCATCACTGCTCAGACGCTGCAGCGTGGTCTGCATCAGCGCCTGATGGGCGCCGAGCGATTCGATCGCGCCTTCCGGCAAATCCTTGGGATAGCGCAGCACGTATGAGCCGTCGCTCTGCATGTCCCAGGTCTGCCGCTGGTCGTTGAGGCAAATCTGCAGGATCTGCCAGAGCCGGCCGCGCAGCGTGCGGTCCTCGATCGGGCTCACCGCTTCGACGCGGGCGTTGAGGTTGCGGTACATCCAGTCGGCCGAGCCGATGTAGAAGTCGCCGTCGCGCGGCTCCTCCTGACCGTTGCGGAAGTAGAAGATGCGGCCGTGCTCAAGGAAGCGGCCGATGACCGTCTGCACGCGAATGTTCTCGCTCATGCCGGGCACGCCGGGCTTGAGCGTGCAGAAGCCGCGCACGACCAGGTCGATCTTCACGCCCGCCTGGCTGGCGCGGTACAGCGCCTCAATGACCTCCAGGTCCTGCATCTGGTTCATCTTGACGATGATGCGGCCGGGGCTCTTCGCAGAGTGAAGCGAGACCTCGCGCTCGATCAGTTCGATGAACTTCTTCTTCATGTACTGCGGCGCGACCAGCAGCTTGCTGTACTGCGGCGCGCGGCTTCTGCCCGTAATCGAGTTGAACAAATCGATCACGTCGTCGCAGATCACCGGATCGCAGGTGAACAGGCCGACGTCCTCGTAGAGGTTCGCGGTCTTGCTGTTGTAGTTGCCGGTGGAGATGTGCGCGTACGCGCGCAGGCCGTCGGCCTCGCGGCGGACCACCAGCGCGATCTTGGTGTGCGTCTTGAGCCCGACCACGCCGTAGGCCACATGCACGCCCGCGTCTTCCAGACGCCGGGCCCATTCGATGTTCTTCTCCTCGTCGAAGCGGGCACGCAACTCCACCAGCACCGCGACCTGCTTGCCTTCCTCGGCCGCCCGCGCGAGCTCGCGCACGAACGGGCTGTCGCCCGAGGTGCGGTACAGCGCCTGCTTGATGGCGACGACGTTGGGGTCGCTCGCAGCCTCTTCAATGAAACGCTCGACCGAAGCATCGAACGACTCGTAGGGGTGATGCACGAGGATGTCGCCCTGCCTGATCGCGCTGAAGATGTCCTGCTCGTGGTTCGCCAATCGCGGCGGGATGAGCGGCCTCCACGGCTTGAAGCGCAAGTGCGGAATGTCGAGGTCCGCGATCGCGTTGAGCACCGTCAGGTCGATCAGGCCCTGCGTCTCGTAGATGTCCTCCTGCTGAATCTCCAGTTCATCACGCAAATAATCGAGCAGGCGGCGGTTGGGCTTGCGCGCGATCTGCAATCGCACAACCGGCGCGAAGCGGCGCTCGCGCATCTGCTGCTGAATCTGTTCCAGAAGATCCTCGGCGTCCTCGTTGTCATCCACCACGTCGGCGTTGCGCGTCACGCGGAAGGGCAGCACCTTGCGAATCTCCATGCCGCTGAACAGGCCGGAGAGATTGGCTTCGATGATGTCGGCGGTGGCGACGAACTTCCAGGTCTTCCCGTCAGTGGGCAGCCGGCACCATTGTGGAACCACCAGGGGCACTTTGACGCGCGCGAAAAACTGCTCGGTCTCGCCCGGTCGGCGCAGCATCACGCCCAGAGACGTCGAGAGATTGCTGATGAACGGGAAGCGGTGACCGGGATCGACCGCCAGCGGCGTGAGGACCGGAAAGACGTTCTTCTGATACCACTCGGTGACGTAGCGCGTCTCAGCCTTGTTCAGTTCCGAGTAATCCAGCAGGAAGATGTTCTCCTGCCGCAGGGCAGGCAGCATCTGGTTGCGGTAGCACTCGGCGGCCTTCTGCATCGTGGGCAGGACGCGCTGTCGGATCGCCGCAAGCTGCCACGCGGGGTTCGCCATGTCGGGGCCGAGCGATCCCACGCCCGCAGCAAGCTGGCGACGCAGGCCGCCCACGCGCTTCTGGAAGAACTCATCGAGGTTGCTGGCGAAGATGGCGAGGAAACGCAACCGCTCCAGCAGCGGCGTGCGCTCGTCGATCGCCTGGAACAGCACGCGATCGTTGAACTCCAGCCACTGCAGTTCGCGGTTGAGGTAGCGGCTGGACTGATCGACCACCGGCTGGGCGAGCTGCGACAACGCGAAGGCTGAACTGGGTGGCGAAGTGGCGGGCGCGGGGGGGGCAGAAGGCGGGGGCGTGCCGTTGTCGGTCGTCGCGTTCGAGCCGGCGGCGGTGATCGATTCAGGTTTGGATGGCAGCGTGCTCATGCGTTCATCACGAAACTGGCCTTGCAGCCCGGCGCTTCGGTCACGGTGGTGCGCAGCATCCGCACGTGCGGAGGCAACCTCTTCGCAACCTCTTCGCCAATGTGCTGCGCCACCCGTTCAGCGGTGGGGTTGATCCGGTCGAACGGTGGCGTCTTATTGAGATCGGCATTGTCGAGCCGCGAGATCACCGCATCAATTTCCCGCTCCAAGAGGTGAAAGTCGCACAACAGGCCGTCGTCATCAAGTTGCGTGCCGGCGACGACGACCGTCACCCGGAAATTGTGGCCATGCACGTTCTCGCGGCGGCCGGCGATGACAATCGCATGG
>CAZCGB010000011.1:0-14875 GCA_964498045.1 uncultured Isosphaeraceae bacterium | reverse complement strand
CACCCCCGGATGCCGCACCGACGCCCAATGCGCGGGATCAAAGATGTTTGGGTGCGTGGGCACCCCGCTTGAGCCGACCGATGTGTAGATGAACAGCAATGCAAGCAGGATCACGCCCAGCCAGATGCTGCTGAACAGGCTCAGCAGCGCGCGAATGGGGCTGAATCCGGCAGGCGTGCTCGTGGGCTGTGCGGAGGCGGCTTGAGGCATGGGGAATTGAGGGAATCCTACGCCCGTGAGGTGTTTGAATCGCAGATTTGCAGGATGGCGATCAATCCGCACGCATCGGCTTGGAACATGATCGGCTGCGTTGGCGCGCCGTCTCCCGAAAGTGCCGGTCGCTTGGCGCTGCTCCGCCTGTGCGCAAGGCGACAGGCGTGTGCATGTGCATCTCCCGGTGCGAGGTCAACCTTGTTTTTGATCGTTTCACCGCTGTACGCTGCAGTGACGCTCGTGGCTTCAATACGGAGAACGGTCATGCCTGCAAGATTTGCTGCGAACTGTTCTGACAGCATCCGCTTCAGTTGGGCCTGCGCAGTTGTGCTGTCGCTGTCGGTTTCCACTACGCGCGCCGACTGGAACAACGGCGGCGGCAACGCAGGCCGCAACGGCCTCACCAGCGCGATCGGCCCCGAAACCGCGACCGAACGCTGGTCCGGCGGCGCATCCTCCATCATCGCCTGGCAGCCGGTCATCGAAGGCAACCGTCTGTTCGTTGTTCGACAGACCGGCTTTCCTCCTTCGGGCGAACCCAACGGCTCAAAGATCTACGCGTACGATCTCACGACCGGCGCGACACTCTGGCCCGCCGTGAACATCCCCTTCAACACCGGCGACTGGACGACGTGGATCGCCGGCGTGAACAACGGCCGTCTCTACGCCTCGCGCTCGGGCAACGGGGCAAGCGTCAGCGCGAAGATGCACTGCCTCGATGCCGCGACCGGCGCGCCGATCTGGCAGTCGGTCGAAACCACCAGCGCCGGCGCGTACGACGGCGTGGTCTTCGCCTCCAACGGCGACCTGATCGTCGGCTCCTCCACCTCTATCAAACGCATCCGGGCGACCGACGGATCAACGGCATGGACCGCGCCGCGCATCGGTTCGGTCAGCGGCAACTGCGGCGTGGCGATCAACGAAGCCGCCAACGCCGTGTATGCCGCCGATGCCGCGCCAGGCTTCGCCATCGTGCTCAAGCGCTTCAACCTCTCCACCGGCGCGTATCAATATCAAAGCGCTCCCATGTCTGGCCTCACCATTCAGCAGTCGCCCACGGTGTCACCCGATGGCACGATTTACCTCGCACGCACGCAGAACAATCCCGCGACCGACTTCCTCTACGCCTTTGATGACACCGGCTCCGCCCTCACCACACGCTGGAGCGTGGCCTGCGGCTGGAGCACCTCCAGCGAATTCGGCGTGGGCGTTGACGGCAGCATCTACATGCGCGCGCCAGGCGACATCGTCGAACGCCGGGCCGCGAGCAACGGCGCGTTGATCGATTTCTCCGCGCCGCTCACGGTTGACGCCAACAACTCCACATGGCGCTTCGCCGTCGATGGAGAGGGCAAGGTGTTCGTCAGCAACGGCAGCTTCGCCAATGGCCGTTTGTATGCGTTTGACGCGGACCTCTCGCCGCGCTGGGATGTGCCCGTGATGAACATCAACATCGGCGGGCCGGCGATCGGCAACGACGGCACGCTCGTGGTCGTCGGCAACGGCACGCAGATCAAGGCGTATTACACGCCGCCGCAGAGCGACTGCCCGGCTGACATCAATCACGACAACATCGTGAACGTGGCGGATTTGCTCTCGGTGATCGCCGCCTGGGGAGCCTGCGCCAAGCCGGCCAATTGCCCAAGCGACATCGCCCCGCCGCCCGGCGGCGACGATGTGGTGAACGTCGCTGACCTGCTGGCAGTGATCACGGCGTGGGGGAATTGTCCGTGACGCAAATGATAACCACGCCTATCGCGCCTTCAGCTCGCCCGACAAGCGCATCTTCATCCGGCCGTCCACGCGCAGCACCGTCACCGGCAGCGTCTCACCGGGGTCGACGTACTCGAGCATCTGGCTGAGGTCATCCATGCTCTCCACGGTGTGCCTGCCGATGGCGATGACCACGTCGCGCAGCTGGATGCCCGCGCTCCCGGCCGGGCCGTCGTTCTCCAACTGCGTCACCACCAAGCCGCGCACGCCTTGCGGGAAGCCGAGCGCGGCCGCGGTTTCGGGCGTGACCGCCTCCAAACCCATGCCGAAATGATCCAGCGCGAGCTTGCCGCCGTCAGGCATGGGACGGCCATCCAGCGTCAACTTCGCGTTGATGGTCTTTCCATCGCGCGTCAAACCAAGATCAATCGACTGCTGCGCCCTGGCGCCCAGGAGCGCGATGGCGTAGTCGATGCCCTCATGCACGGGCTTGCCATCGACGCTTTGCACCACATCGCCCACGCGCACGCCGGCCTTCGCCGCGGGCGAATCCGCCTCGACGTGCGTGATGCGCGGCTGGCCGAGCGTGTCCACATCCAATCCGTCGTTCACGCGGTTGCGGCGTTCCACATCCAGCAGTTCGGGCAGTTCCTCGCGCAGTTGATCGACGGGGATGGCGAAGCCGATGTTCCGGGCATCGTTGCGGATGGCGGAGTTCACGCCGATGAGTTCGCCCAGAACGTTCAACAGCGGCCCGCCGGAATTGCCGCGGTTGATCGACGCGTCGGTCTGGATCAGGCCCTTGAGCGACTGCCCCTGCGCGAAATCCAGTTGACGGTCGGTGGCGCTGATGACGCCCGCGGTGACGGTGTTCTGCAGGCCGACGGGGTTGCCGATGGCGATGACGGTCTCGCCGATCATGAGGTCGTTGCTGCGCCCGAGTTTGATGACCGGCAAAGGCTTGTCAGCCTGGATCTTGAGGATGGCGAGGTCGCGTTCGGTGTCGAAGGCGACAATCTGCGCGTCGTATTCCTTGCCATCGGAGAAGATGGCTTTGCGTTCAGCGGTCTGCGCGACGACGTGGGCGTTGGTGACGATGAAGCCGTCGGGATGGATGACGAAGCCGGAGCCGACGCTGGTGCGCGTGAACTGCCGACCCCCGCCCCCCCCGCCGCCGCCCATACCGGGGGGGCCGCCGGGCGCATCGAAGAAGTCCTGAAAAATGCTGTCGAAGCCGAAGGGATCTCGCTGCGTGACGATCTCCTTGGAGGAGATGTTCACGACGGCGTCGCGGTTGCCCTCGAAGACTTCCACCACAGGCGTTCGCCGAGCGGCCATGCGCGAGTTCGCATCCTGCTGCGCGAGTTCATGCGCTTGCGCGGAGGCGGCATGCGGTGAGTGCGCGAGAAGCATCGCCAACATCGTCGAACCCGCGCCCGCGAACGCCCAAGTCATCCTGTTTCGCATGGAATCAATCACTCCTCAAAATACGTATCGAAACCTGGCCTAGATCATTGAAACGTGTGCGAACGTACAGCCCGTGATCGTATTCCGATCAACCCGATAGGATGCACCTCCCGGTCGCGTCTGACGGCCGCAGAACTGCAATCATTGCCCATTGTTGATTCTCGCATTGCTGAATGCTGATCAGCCCGATCCACATTTCCTCACTGTGTCCTCCGTGATCTCAGTCGTGAATCCTCTTGCGCCAAATCGAATTATGCGCTCAATTCACGGTGGAGTGGTGCGCCGACTCGTTCGTATCGTGCCCGCATGATCATGACGCACACGCTTCGAGATGCTGACACGCGCGCGGGCGATTTGATTCCCGCCTTGGCCGCGCTTCCTTCCTTTGATGAAATGTATCGAGCCGTCGTGGCGCGCGATGGCGCGTACGACGGCGTGTTCATCACCGCCGTCAAGACCACCGGCATCTTCTGCCGCCCCGGCTGCACGGCCCGCACGCCGCGAGCCGACAGCATCGAGTTCTTCCGCTCGCCGCGGGAAGCCCTGCTGGCGGGATATCGCGCGTGCAAGCGCTGCAAGCCGCTTGAGGCCGCCGGCGCGCGGCCTGCGTGGCTGCGGCCGTTGATCGAACGCATCGAGCGCGATCCTTCGCAGCGTATCCGCGCGGCCGACCTGCGCGGCATGCGCATCGACCCCGCCCGCGCCAGCCGCTGGTTCAAGGCGCATCACGGCATGACCTTTCAGGCGTACCACCGCGCGCGAAGGCTCGGCGGCGCGATGAGCGCGCTGCGCAACACTGATTCCTCGCTCGATCACATCGGCGACCGCGGCGGCTACGCGTCGCTCTCAGGCTTCCGCGACGCCTTCACGCGCACGTTCAACACCACCCCCGGCCGTGCGCGCGATCACGACGAGGCCGCAGCGTGCCTCTTCGCGCTGTGGATCGAATCGCCGCTGGGCCCCATGCTCGCCATCGCTGACGACGCGGGCTTGTGCCTGTTGGAGTTCGTCGACCGCCGCATGCTGGAGACGCAACTGGCGCGCGTGCAGCAGCGTTTCCAAAGCGCGATCGTGCCGGGCGATCCGAAGCAGCCGCATCTGAAATCCATCACGCGCGAGCTCGATGCGTATTTCAAAGGCGATCTGAAGCGCTTCACCACGCCGCTGTCGATGCGCGGCACCGAGTTCCAGATGCGCGTCTGGAACCGCCTGATGGGCATCCCCTACGGCACGACGCTCTCCTACGCCGCGATGGCCCGCGACCTCGGTGTGAAGAACGCCCAGCGCGCCGTCGGCCGCGCCAACGGCGACAACCGGCTCGCCATCATCATCCCCTGCCACCGCGTCGTGCGCAGCGATGGCACCTTGTGCGGCTACGGCGGCGGGATGTGGCGCAAGCAGTGGCTGCTGGAGCATGAACGCCGACATGCGAGCTAACTGCACCGACCGTCACCATGCGCTCACACCGAGGACGCCCAGGAATTGAATGCCTGGGCTTTGGCGCCCTATTTCTTCTGATACTCAAACACCCCGCGCCCGCTTTTGTCGCCCAGCCGGCCGGCCAGCACGAGTTGCCGGAGTTTCGGACAGGGGAAGTATTTCTGATCGCCCAGCTCGCGGTAGAGGACCATCATGATGTCGTGGCAGACGTCGAGGCCGATGAAGTCGGCGAGGCGCAGCGGGCCCATGGGGAAATTGCAGCCCAGCAGCATGATCTGATCGATGTGCTCGGGCTCGGCCACGCCTTCCATCCAGGCGTAAAACGCCTCGTTGATCATGGGCATCAACACGCGATTGCTCACGAAGCCCGCGCGGTCGTTGGCGGGAACGGGCGTCTTGCCCATCCTGGTCGCCAGCGCGAGCGTCGCCTGGGTCGTCGCCTCGCTCGTCGCCAGGCCCTTGATCACCTCGACAAGTTTCATGATCGGCACAGGATTGAAGAAGTGCATGCCGATGACGCGCGACGCGGCGGACTCCACGCTCGCAGCGAGATTGGTGATGGAGATCGAAGAGGTGTTGGTGGCGAGGATCACCTTTGGGCCGAAGGTGCCGAGCATCTGTGCGAAGATCTTCTTCTTGAGGTCGATGTTCTCGCTGGCGGCTTCGACGGCGAACTCTGCCCCCGCAACCTCCTTCATGTCGGGGTGATACGTGATGCGGGAAGCCACGGCATCGGCGTCCGCCTGCGTCATCTTCTGCTTTTCGACCAGGCGCGACAGCGTCTTGACGTGGTACTGCTTCGCGCGATCGAGCTGCGCCTGGGCGACGTCGATCTGGAAGGCGCGGATGCCTGATTGCGCCGCGGTCAGCGCGATGCCGCCGCCCATCGTTCCCGCGCCGATCACCGCCATGCTCTTGATGTCCGACATGCGTCATGCTCTCCTGAAAAATGCGAACGAGGCATGGTAATCGCGTCGGTGTGATTGTGCAGCGGATCGGGCGGACCCGGGCCGGCGCGAAACGTGCGTTCGACTTCATGTGATTCGGGAGGCGGCGGCGCGCACGTTTCGCTTTAGCCCGGCTTGGTTCTGTGAGGCGGCGATTCGTGAATTTGAGTCACACCACCATGCCGCCCGCGCCTGGGCGTTGATGCAGGATCTCCGCGATGATGCGCAGGCCGGTTTCGAGCTCCTCGCGCGTGCGCGGCCCGCCGACGCACAGCCGCGCCGCGCCCGGCGACATGGCCTTGCTCACCGCGAACGTCGCCGCGGAGTTCAGAATGACGCCTCGCCGCTGGGCCTCGGCTGCGAACGATTCGCTGCGCCGTTCTTCAGGCAAACGAAGCCAGAGGTGATGTCCCGCCACATGGCCGGCGATTCGATTGGACGGAAGGATTCGCTGCGCGAGTTCATGGCGGGCCGCGAGTTCCTCCCGCCTCGCCGCGATGATCGTCGGCGCACCCGCGCCTTCGATCAGTCTCGCCACCGTCTCGGCCACAACCGGCGCGGGCATCCACGTGGTGCTGGTCATCGCACCGGCGATCTCATCCAAATGCGGCGTCGGACACAGCACGTAACTCAATCGCAGCCCCAGTCCCAGGCTTCGACTCACATCGGAAACGGTGAACACGCGTTCGGCTGCAAGGCTCGCCAGCGTCGGCGGCCCGCTTGCCGCGGTTCCCCCCGTCTCCGCCGTGTCGGCCATCAAGGGCAGATTGTCATCGTCTTCGATGATCATCACGTTCATTCGATCCGCGATGGCTGCGATCTCCTTTCGGCGCTCGGGCGGCATCACGATCGTCGTCGGCGTATGAATCGTCGGCGTGAGATACGCCACTCGCGATTGATGCTCTTCGATCGCACGCTGCAATGCCGCGGGCTGCATGCCATGTTCGTCGCCGGCGACGCCGACGACGCGGACCTTCAGCGCGCCGGCAAGCGTCAGCAATCCCGGCGTGGTGAGTTGATCGGCGAGTATGACGTCGCCCGCGCCGCACAGCGCACTGACAATCGCCCACAGCGCGCTTTGGAAGCCCGTCGAGATCAACACCTGCCGCGGATCGGGCTTCAGGCCGTAACGCTCAAACCACGTTGCGCCGGTGCGCCGATGCCGATCGAGCAGCGCGGGCCAGGGTTGGCTGATCACGGACGCGGCGTCCGCGCCGAGTTCGCGAAGGATCGGGCCGATGACGCGCTGTTCGATCATCGGCAGCGGCACGGGGAAGTTCTGGCCGAGTTCGATCGCGCTCGCACCGGCCGCTCCGCGATCCCAAGTGAGGCGCGCGGTCCGTGCCGGCTGTTCGCGCACGAAACTGCCGCGGCCGACTTCGCCGGTGATGAGGCCGCGCTTCTGCGCTTCCTGATACGCGCGGGTGATGGTGCCGATGGTCACGTCCAGCGACTTCGCGAGGTCGCGGTGCGTGGGGAGCCGTTCGCCGGCCTTGAGCCGGGAAGTGGTGATGTCCTGCTCAATGGCCTCGGCAATGGCGAGATAGCGCGGCAGGGACGATTTTTCGATCATGGGATTCCACATTGTCATGGTCACAGTACCACACAATTGTTCCGATTGTCACAATAAATGGTTGCAACAATCGTGACAATATTCCGTACAAGCGTGGCGGATTCGTTCACTTCGCACATCTGGAGTATCGCCATGCTGTTCAGCCACCCGAAATCGCCCCAACCTGTCCGTCCGGTCATCGTCCTCGCGTTGTTTCTTGCCGCCACGCTGGCGGTCACCGCCCGTGGCCAATCCGGGGCGGCGGGTGATGTCACGATTGATGCCGGGCTTCGTGCGAAAACCATCCAGCAGATCAGCGACCTGCTCCAGGCTCGGTATGTGTTTCCCGAAGTCGCGTCCAAGTGCGCCGAGCGGCTGCGGGAGCAGCTCGACGCGGGCGCGTATGAGAAGATGACGACCGCCGCGCCGTTCGCCGACTCGCTGACGCGGGACCTGCAATCGGTCAGCCACGACAAGCATCTGCGCGTCAACGTGAGGCCGCCCGCCGCGCCCGGCGAGAACGATTCGCTGGGCGAAGGCCAGGAACCTACGCCTCAACAGCGCCGCGAGATGGAGGCGCGCATGAAGGCCGAGATGCGCAAGGGCAACTTTGGATTCCAGAAACTGGAGGTGCTGGACGGCAACGTCGGCTACCTCGACCTGCGCGGCTTCGCCCCCGCCGAAATCGCCGGCGACGCCGCCGTCAACGCCATGGCGTTCCTCTCCTCCGCCGATGCGGTCATCATCGACCTGCGCAACAACGGCGGCGGCAGCCCAAGCATGATCCAGCTCATCTCCACCTACTTCTTCGATGAGCCGACGCTGCTCAACACCATGTACTGGCGCGAAGGCGACCGCACCGACCAGTTCTGGACGCTGCCGCACGTGCCCGGCGAGCGCATGCCCGACACGCCGCTATACGTGCTCACGAGCAATCGCACGTTCTCCGGCGCGGAGGAGTTCAGCTTCAACATGAAGAACCTCAAGCGGGCCACGATCATCGGCGAGACCACCGGCGGCGGCGCGCATCCCGGCGGCCGGGTCCCCGTCAATGAAGTCTTCGGCATCTTCATCCCCGTCGGCAGGGCGATCAACCCTGTCAGCAAGACCAACTGGGAAGGCACCGGCGTCGAGCCCGACATCAACGTTTCCGCCGACCAGGCCCTCGCGCTCGCACATGCCAAGGCGGTCGAGACGCTGCTGGCGAAGTCAACGGAGCCTGACGAGAAGGCTCGATTGGAGTGGGCGAAATCGGGCTTGAACGCGTCGATGAATCCAGTGAAACTGACAGAGACCGAACTCGCTGCGTTCGCCGGCTCGTACGGCGAGCGGCGGGTGTGGGTGCAGGATGGAGCACTCATGTACCAGCGTCAGGGCATGCCAGCACGGACGCTCGTGCCGATGGCGAAGAACCTCTTCACGCTCGATGGCGTCTCGTACTTCCGCGCGAAGTTCGAAATCGACGACAGCGGCAAAGCGATCCGACTCGTCGGCATGTACGACGACGGCCGCATCGAACCGATGGAGCGCACCGGCGGCTGATTGAATTGGATACACGGCGTGAGCACGACCGCGTGCCGCCCGCTCAGGCGGCACGCTCTTGAAGGCTGGGCTCAGAAACGCACCACAGGCCGGCGCATCCCCAACTTGCGCCGGCCTGCCGGTTTTTTCGGCCAGCGCCACAATACTCGCAAGTGGTGTGGATAAAACAGGATCAACCACAGAGATCACGGAGGACGCGGAGAAGAGATCAAGTGGCCGCATGGTGTGCCTTGATCTTCTCCATTCCCCTCTCCGTGTCCTCCGTGATCTCCGTGGTTCAATCAATCTGCCCCGTCCCATCCAAGCGCTGTTCACGCGTGCATGCGTTGCAGGATCGCCGCGCGTTTCGCGCCGAAGCGCGCGCCCACCACGCCTTCCACCACGCCGATGAGCGAGAAGGTGAAACCCGCGAGCCCAGCCATGCCCAGAGGCAGGATCAGCGAGATGATGATCGTCAGCGCGCCCACGCCGGCGATGCCCAGGCAGCGCGTGATCTCTTCGCGCGTGACCACGCGCTCGAGTTCGTTCAACTCCAGCGCCTCGCGCAGCGTCCAGGCGCGCCAGTTCATGCACGCCAGGAGCGCGAACACTGAGATGAACCCCAGGCCGTACACGATGAACAGGCCGCGGATCTGTCCGCCGAAAATGGTCATGGGCGAGGTGTGCGGCTGAAGGCCGGTCATGCTGCCGATGGCGACGGTGAACAGGAACTTCAACGGGAACACGTAGATCATGATCACGAACAGCAGCGCGCTGTTGAGCGCGACGGTGGTGGCGTCCTCCAAGCCGTAGCGGCGGAAGAACTTGTAGTGCGCGCACCACAGCCAGACGATGGTGGCGAAGCACACCGCGAACGCCGGCAGACCGCGAAGCAGGTCCAGCAGCGAGTCGAATGACGAGGGCACCTCCAGCGAGATGACCAGGAGCGTCAGCGCGAAGGCGAAGGCGGCGTCGGAGAACCCTTCGACGCGCGAGACTTCCTCGCCGCGCACGCGAAAGCCCCGGGGTATGCCGATGGATCGCAGGGCCAATGACGATCTGGGCGAGACGCTCATGGCGACAAGGTACCACTCATTGCCCGGATCACGTTTGCAGCGCAACGACGAGCCGATCGAACCCCGCATCTGAAGGCATTGGCATCGACGGATCGATGCATTGCCTGTCGCCTGGCACGGCATTCACCTTGCGAGAACCGCGAAGCCGACATGTGAATGTACGACATCCCGCACATTCACCTGAACAGGTCAGTGGATCGTTTGGCCCGGGGTCGGCTCGCAAGGTACACTTCAGCGGACTTTTGGCTGCCTTTTCAGCCATACATCTTTCCAGGAGACCACCGGATGTTCAGCGCGAGACTGCTGGTGACAGGGTTGGCCATGGCCATCGCCTCAACGACAATGGCGGGCCAGCAGGTTGCCGCCGGCGATTTCAACGGCGATGGCCGCGCAGACCTCGCCATCGGCGCGCCATACGAAGACCTTGGCACCGTCACCGACGCCGGCGTCGTGCATGTGATCTACGGGCGCGGAGCAGGGCTTTCCGCGGCCAAAGATGACTTCTGGAACCAGAACAAGGCTGGCATCCCCGACAATCCGGAAGCCTTCGATCGATTCGGGCGCACCCTCGCTGCAGGCGACTTCAACGGCGACGGCTTCGACGACCTGGCCATCGGCACCGATGAGGACGGCGGGGCTGGTTCCGTGCACATCCTCTACGGCGCAGCCAACGGCCTTGTGACCGCCGGCACCCAGGTCTTCAATCAAAGCACCGGCAGCGGCGGAGCGCAGGGCAGCTTCGACGGCTTTGGCGGCACGCTTGCGGTCGGCGACTTCGACGACGACGGGTACGACGACCTTGCGGTCGGCGAACCCAGCGATCAGGTCTATCTCATCAACGGCGCCGGCTCGGTGAACGTGCTCTACGGCTCGGCGAACCGGCTTGGACACCGGCGGCAATGGTGGCATCAGCAGGTCGGACTCATCGGCGAAAAAGTCGAGGCGGGCGACAACTTCGGCAACGCCATCGCCGCTGGCGACTTCAACGGCGACGGCAAGGACGATCTCGCCATCGGCGTGCCCAATGAAGACGTCGGCTCGGTCAGCAACGCCGGCATCGTGCAGATCATCTTCGGGTCGTCCACCGGACTCACCGACGTTGGCAATGAGATCTGGAAACAGAACTCCGAGGGCGTGGCCGACTTGCAGGAGTCCGGCGATGCGTTCGGCGCGTCGCTGGCTGCGGGCGATTTCGATGGCGATGGCAAGGACGACCTCGCCATTGGCGTGCCGTTTGAAAAGATCGACGGCCAGGTGCATGCCGGCGCCGTGCATGTGCTTTATGGCACCGGCAGCGGACTGACCGCCGCCAACGACGACTTCTGGCACCAGAACCGCAGCGGCATCGACAACGAGTGCGAGACAGACGACGAGTTCGGCGTCGCGCTGGCGGCGGGCGACTTCAACGCCGATGGCCGCGATGATCTCGTCATCGGCATTCGCGGCGAAGGCATCGAAGGCGGCGAAGAGGACATCACCCTTGCCGGCGCAATCGAAGTGCTCTACGGCACGCCGTCGGGACTCAAGACCAACTTCAGCCAGTTCTGGGATCTCAGTCTGCCCAGCATGCCCGGCGAACCCGATGGCGCGCGCTTCGGCTCATGCCTCGCGGTCGGCGACTTCGACGCCAACGGCTTCGTCGATCTGGCGGTCACCGCGCCGGCTGAGACGCTGGACGCCGTCGATCATGCCGGCGCTGCCCACATCCTTTATGGTTCAGCCACCCGACTCACCGCCGCGGGTCCGCGGAAGTGGTGGCACCAGAGCATCACCGGCATCGCCGACGAATGCGAGACCGATGATTACCTGGGCGGAACTCCGTAACCCCGGGAATCGCCGCGGCAGAACTTTTCAGACAGCGACAACGTACGACTCTGACAAGCCGGATGGCGTGCCGCCAAGCGAGATGAACCATCGCCCGGCGGCGCGGAATCACAGCGATTGACGTTCGCCTTCGCCGGCGACATGACATCCCGCCTGCTCGATCGCACGACGCGCATCGCTGCCCCCACGTAGCGCCGGGTTGGTGTGATTGAGATGAATGAAGCGAATCTTGCTGCGCTCGTGCTCGGGAAGCGGCGCGAATCGCGTCAGGCTTTCGATGATGAACGGGTGCGGGACCTCGGCCATGCTGCGGCCGGGCAATTCGCCGTCGGCGAAGAACGTGCCGTCGATGTACGCAACATCGGCTTTCGCGACCACATCCTCGATCCGCTGGGCGTCGTGATCCCACGCATCCCATTTCTCCCACTTGTCGATGTCGGGAATGAAGACGATGGTGCGCGATGGTCCGGTGATGCGATAGCCGACCGTCTCGCTGTACTCATCGCGATGCGGCACGAGGAACGGCGTGACGCTGATGCGCTCATTGAGTTGGATTGACTGATTCGCCTGCAACGGATGAATCGCGATGTTGTGGAGTTTGACCAGTTGCTCCCACGGGCCGTTCGATTCCAGAAACGACTTCATTCTCGGCATGGCGAACACGGGCACGTCCTTCGCGCCCATGACCTCGCGGCCAAGAGACATCAGACCGGCGTAGTGGCCGATGTGCGCGTGGGTGAGCAGGATGCCGTCGAGCCCAGGATTGACGACGCCGTCGCGTGGTGGAGCGGCTTCATCGAGGGCTCGCAGTTGCGCCGGCAAATCGGGCGTCGCTTCGATCATCCATCGCTCGTGCGACTGCGGATCGACGATCGCCAGACACACGACGTGCCACCGCAGCGAAGGGTCGTCCCACGCGGCGGCGCAGCACTTCTTGTCGCAGCCGGAATGCGGCACGCCGCCGTCCTGCGCGATGCCGAGGACGTCGATGAACGGAGCTTGCGGCGGTGGTGCGCCATCTTGGATTGCGCGAGGAGTGATTGTCGGCGCATCGCGCGCCGCAAGCGGCATCGTGGCCAGAGCGGTCGTGAACAGCGGCGCGAGCAGCGACCTTCGTACAGACGGCATGTGACTGGTCTCCGATTGGTACGGAGCACGAGCGTAACAGCGTTGGTAGCCGCACGCGCGACAATTGCGCCTCCGTCATTCGTACTTCTGCATCATCACTCGCGCGCCGACACCGTCCGCCTGCCTGACGGCTCCGCTGACATGATATGTTTTTTACATAAACATGTCTCATTGACGGCTACGGCGGTCGTACGGCCGGCAGCACCAACGAAACGCCGCCCGTACCGCTACAGTCGCCGCATGCGCGCCACGATTCCCGACATCATCGCCATCCTCCGCAACACCCCCGCCACGCTGCGATCGCTGCTGCACGGCCTCGATGCGAAATGGATCGACAGCAACTACGGCGAGAACACCTTCAGCCCGTTCGACGTCGTCGGCCACCTCATTCACTGCGAGAAGACCGACTGGATTCCCCGCGCCCGCATCATCCTCGATCACGGCGAGTCGCAGCCGTTCGAACCCTTCGATCGCTATGCGATGTACGAGGCAAGTAGAAGCAAGTCGATCGGCGAGTTGCTGGACGAGTTCGAGTCGCTGCGGCGGGAGAACCTCGCTGCGCTGGAGGCGATGAACCTCACCGAAGCCGACTTCGATCGCCGCGGCACGCATCCGGCCCTTGGCCAAGTCACGCTGCGGCAACTGCTGGCCCTGTGTCCCGTGCACGACCTCAACCACATCCATCAGATCGCCAAGTGCATGGCGTGGCAATACAAGGATGAGATCGGGCCATGGCGGGCGTATGTGGGCGTGCTGGCGAAATCGTAAGACCTCCTTTCGCAAGACGTGTCATGGCGCGGACTTGGCGCGGGTACACTGAAGCGCGGCGCCCGTCGAAAGTTGACGCAGATCGCCCGGGAGGTTGGGAATGCGCGGACAAATCCTGTCGCCGTTGCTTGCACTGCTGCTGTGGACCAGCGTCGCCTGCGCACAACGGCCGGAAGTCCCGCGTGTGCCGCGCGCCATCACCGACTCGCAGTTGCAGAAGTATTGCGATCAACTGGCCCTCAGCGATGAGCAGTGGCACGCCGCGGAACTGGAATTCGAGCGCTATCTCGACGACTTCGAGCCGCTGCGCGCCGAGATGTCGGCCGCGGCGATCCAACATCCGAAGTTCACCGAGACCGATATCGAGCTGATGCGCGAGTTGCCCGCGTTCGTGGCCCGCACGCAGGCTGCTGACGAAGTACTTTTCGCGCGCATGGATGCGCTCATGATCGACGCCCAGCGCGACTGCATGCGGCGCATCCGCATGCTGCGCGAGCGCACCCTGCTCAACAATCTTTCCGTCATCAACTTCATCATCGGCGATGGCATCCCCGACGTTCGGGCGCTGCTCGAATCGCTCATGCCTCCGGCTGAAGTCATCGAGCCGCTTGCAACCCAACTGGATGACTACGAAACCAAGCTCACCACAGGCATGCGGTCGCTGTTCGATGACATGATGAAACTGTGCGCCAGTGACGCGGCCAGCGCTTGGGCGCATCGTTTTCCGATGCGGCGCGACGATCCTGTGCCGCCGCCCGCGCCGGAAGTCGAGCGCGTCATCGCCGACATCCGCGATCTGCGCAACATGAATCGCCGCTTCGTCGAATCGACCGCGCCGTCCATCGCCGAGCCCTTCCGCAGCCGCTGGCGTGATGAGTTCATGCTGTACGCCTACGGCGGCGGCTACGACTGCACCCGTCTGTGGGTGCTGGCGGTCATCGACGCCGCGTTGGATTCCGAACTCGCCGACGACCAGCGTCAGGCCGTCGCAGGACTCCGCCAAGAGATACTCCGCGTGCAGGACGATGCCCGGACGAAACTGATGGACGCGCTGGACCGCGACGCCATCGGCGTCGCCGGCCCGCAAGGCGCGGTGGGCAATGACGAGTTGTTTTCGTTGCTGAATTCGACCCGTCAGGATGTGATGAAACGCGACAGAGAGATCAACAAATCGCTCCAGGCGACGCTCGGCGCGGACCGAGTCAAAGCACTGCAGGAGACGGCCA
>CAZCGB010000010.1:0-14905 GCA_964498045.1 uncultured Isosphaeraceae bacterium | reverse complement strand
GTCTTGTTTGGATAGGCGACCACCGAACTCAAGGGTCAAAACCTGCATACCATCGTGCCTGTCACATTGGAGCCCAACAATTCCATGGGCAAACCAATGCACATCGCGGGAGTGATCGGCGTGGGGAATTCTCAGGAAGAGCCATGTTTTGCGTTTGATGTTCCGCTGACGGCCGACGGTCGGCCGGAGCGGAACTGATTGTGATTGAATCGAAGTTCACCCAGGTCTTTTTCCCCCACACAGGAGTGACGAATGATGTTCAAGAGCAAACTGTTTTCGGTTCTGGGTTTGACGCTTGCCCTCAGCGCAGCCGCTTTCGCCGGCGATGACAAGACGCCCGCCGCCGCCAAGGTCGGCGAGAAGGCCCCTGCCTTCGTGCTGATGGACCTCGACGGCAAGGAGCACAATTCCAAGGACCTCGCCGGCAAGATCATCGTGCTGGAATGGGTCAACCCCGGCTGCCCGGTGTGCAAGGGCGCCCATCAGGACGGCCGCATCCCCAACATGGTCAAGGAACTCACCGCGATGGACGGCGTTGTGTACCTCGCCATCAACTCCACTGCGAGCGGCACCGCTGATGAGAACAAGGAAGCCCTCAAGAAGTACGGCATCGAGTACACCGTGCTCATGGACAACGACGGCAAGGTCGGCCACGCGTTCGGCGCCAAGACCACCCCGCACCTGTTCGTGATCGACACCGAAGGCGTGCTCCGCTACCAAGGCGCTCTGGACAACGGCGGCCCGGCCGGCAAGGCCAAGGAAGGCGAGACGCTCACCAACTACGCCCTCCAGGCCGTCAAGCAGATCAAGGCCGGCGAGACCGTCAGCCCCGACTCCACCCAGTCCTACGGCTGCAGCGTGAAGTACAAGAAAGCCGGCTGATCGCGTCAGACCGGAATTCTGAATTCCCAAAGCAACCGGCCCAGTCGCTTCAGCGACTGGGCCGGTTGTGTTTTTCAGGTTCGGATTTCCTTCAACTCGTCACTGCAGATTCACCGGCATGATCACATAAGTGAACTCGTTGCCCGTTCGCAGGACGCCCGGCTTGTTGGGGGCCTTCAACTCAACGATCACTTCGGCCCCGTCCACCACCTTCAGTGCATCGCTGATGTATGCCGGGTTGAAGCCGATGTCGACCGGGTCACCTTCGTACTTGTTCAGTTCGACGTGGATCTCCGCCTCGCCCATCTCCGGCGCGCGGCTGGTGACCGTGAGCTTCTTGTCGACAAAACTCATGCGCACGCCCTTGGATTCCTCGTTGGTCAGCACCGCCGCCCGGCGAATGGCGCTGGAGAGCGTGGCACGGTCGAAGGTGACCTTCTTGTCCTGATCTTTGGGGATGACGTCTTCAAACGGCGGGAACGCGCCTTCGACGAGGTTGGTGGAAAGCACTGCAGCATCGGAGCCTTCGCCGACCACGAAGATCGCCTGATTCTCCTCCATCGCCATGCGCACCGGCGCTTCAAGATCGACGATGATCTTTGCCAGCAGGTTCAGCGCCTTGGTCGGCACGATGCAAGTGACTTTGCCTTCCTTGGGGCCGCTCACAGGCTTGCACTCGCCGCGCGCCATCGCCAGGCGGCGGCCGTCGGTGGCGACCAGCCGCAGCTTCTTGCCTTCGCGTTCGAAGAGCACGCCGTTGATCGCATAGCGCGAGTGTTCCGATGCTGCGGCGAAGAGCGTGCGCAGGATCAGCGTCTTGAGCACGCCGCTTTCGATCTCGCAATCCACCTTGATGTCACCCAGCTCGCGCACCGCCGGGGCTTCCTTGGGGTCGTAGCCGAACACCTTGAAGTGCGAGTCAGCCCCGCGGATATGCACCGCGTGCTCTTTGACTTCGATCGTCAGCGTCGGGTCCTCCGAAGCACGGACGATCTGCATCAGCTTGTCAGCCGGCAGCATCGCCTCGCCGGCCTTGGAGACATCCACCTGATCCACGCCGATGCGCAGGCCGATCTCCAGATCGGTCGCGGCCAGCGTGAGCGTGCCGTCGGTGGCGGTCAGCTTGATGCATTGCAGCATCGGCGTGGGCGTCCGCCCGGACACCACGCTGGCGACGACGTTCACGGCTTCAAGCAGCGCGGCACGATCGCAAATCACCTTCATCGCAGTCATTCCCTCAATTTGGGGTTTCGTCGAAACCAGGTCACGAACAATTGTGGACGATCCGTGAGTGTACCGCGCCGCCGCTAGGGATTGGTATCGCCGCATTCCGACACGCCGGAGATGGTGGTCAGGGGCATCGGATGCGACAGGTTCTCCACGAGCGGTCCAGAGCCCCGGTTCGGGTGTTTGGTGATTCAGGCTCCTTTCTGGCGATGCCGCCGCCCTTCGCTTCCCTCGTCGCTTGAGCTATCGTCATTGAACCGCACATGCCTGTGTTCGCGCACTTCAACCCGAGCCGAAATCCATGAGCCTTCCATGCGTTGAATGCGGCGGCACCTGCTGCAAGGTGATGTACGGCGTCGTGCTCGATGACGACTCGGCCATGTGGTTCGAGAACGGCCGCTGCCCCAACCTCACGCCCGACAACCGCTGCGGCATCTATGAAACCCGCCCGCGCGCCTGCCGCGAGTTCGAGTGCGACAAGGATGCTGACTTCCTGAAGGAGAATCCCAAGGTGGCGGCGTTGCTGACGATCAAAGGCATTCCGTTCGCGAATTGAACCGGCCGATCTCGCCCTATTGCCGATTCCGCTGAACCGTGCGATACTTTGCGATTGCTCGGTCGCGTTCGCACATTCGCATGAATTGACCCGCCGTCGATCACTCACCGGCTGTTCCGAGGCCTGCCGCTGCCTTCCTTCAATGGATGCCTCCGCTGAACAGGCGGAAGGTGCGTTTGCGGCTGGTTCCGAATACACCCCCGCCGTCACGAGGATCGCCGCCACATGTCCTTCGAAGCCGCCGTTCACGCCAAAGCGATTCAGCTCGATCATCTTGCTCTCGACATGACTGCCGCTGCGGGCAGCGGGCACCCCACCACCGCGATGAGCCTGGGCCATCTGGTCACGGTGCTGATGTACCACACCATGCGCTGGTCGCCCGATCAGCCGGAGTATCCGACTTCCGATCGCCTGGTGCTCAGCGAAGGCCACGCCGTGCCCATCATCTACGCCGCGTACGCCGACCTCGGCGGCGTGGTGATTGATCATGGCAAGCGCCGCGCGCTCACCAAGGAAGACCTCAACACGCTGCGTGCCAACGACAGCGTGCTCGATGGCCACCCCAATCCGATGGAAGGCGTGCCGTTCTTCGACGCCGCCACCGGCTCGCTCGGCCAGGGCCTGTCGGTCGCAGCGGGCTTGGGCCTTGCCGCCAAACATGATGGACTGGACCGCAAGATCTACTGCATCATCGGTGACGGCGAATCGCGCGAGGGCCAAAACTGGGAAGCCGTCGATCTCATCGTCGATGACAAGATCACCAACGTCCTCACCATCTTCAACTGCAACGGCTACGGCCAGGCCGACAAGGTCAGCCTGCAGCAATCGCATGAGCGCTTGAAGGCCAAGCTCCTCGCGGCAGGCATGGAAGTCTTGGTCATCAACGGCCACGATCCCGAGGAAATCAAGGAGGCGTTCGACACCTTCATCGCCAACAAGTCGGAGAAGCCCATCGCGCTCGTCGCCCGCACGGTCAAGGGCTGGGGCGCGCCGTGCATGCAGGGCGGCGGCTGGCATGGCAAGCCGGCCACAGGGGAGAAACTCGCGCAGGCGCACGAGCAGCTCAAGGAGACGGGCGTCGGCCTGACCTCGGCTCTGGCGCGCGATGCGCTGAGCATCTATCCGCCCGCTGAGGCCAAAGCCGACGAACCCGAAGTCACCGAAGCCATGAGCATGAACGAGGCGATGAACGCCTACGACATGGGACTCGTGCTCAAGGGCGGCAAATTCGCCACGCGCAAGGCCTACGGCCTGGCGCTCCGCGCGCTCGGCCACGCCAATCCCAATGTCTGGTCGCTCGATGCCGACGTTTCGAACTCGACCTTCGCCGAGTGGTTCCACAACGACAAGGACCTGGCTAACCGATTCGTCGAATGCAAGATCGCCGAGCAGAACATGTTCAGCGTCGCAGCGGGGCTTTCCGCTGCGGGCAAGATCCCCTTCTGCTCCACCTTCAGCAAATTCGTCACGCGCGGCTACGACCAGATCGAAATGGCGATGAACTCCGGGGCCAATCTGAAAATCGTCGGCAGCCACTCGGGCATCTCGCTCGCCTCCGACGGCCCAAGTCAGATGTCGCTGCCCGATGTCGCGTGGTTCCGCTCGCTCTCTTCAATGAAAGACCATCACGGCGGCCCCGGCTGCTATGTGCTGCAGCCTTCCGACGCGTACTGCGCGTACGCCCTCACGCTCGCCATGGCTGAGCATCGCGGCATGTGCTACATGCGCACGTTCCGCCCCGACGTCGAGTTCATCTACGATGACAACACCATCTTTGACCTCGGCCGCTTCGAAGTGCTGACCGAAGGCAAGGACCTGCTCATCGTCAGCGCGGGCTTCATGGTGCACGAGTGCAACAAGGCCCTGGACGCGCTGGACAAGATGGGCATCGACGCCACGCTGGTCGATCTGTATTCAATCCCCTTCGACGCCGACAAGCTGCTGGACCTGGCCAATGAGAACGGCGGACACATCCTCACCGTGGAAGATAACTACGGCGGCGGCATTGGCTCGGCGGTGGCGGATGCCTGCACCGACTCAGGCGACGCCTTCACGCTGCACCAGATGTTCGTGCAGCGCATCCCCAAGAGCGCGCGGACCGAGGATGATGTCCTCAAGCAGTGCGGCCTGCACCACACGATGATCGCCAAGAAGGCGGCCAGCATCGTGGGCGTGGCGACGGCGTGATCAAGACAACAAATCAGGCGCGTCTGTGCGGTCATCGCCATTGATCACGCCATAGTCATCGATCACGCGCCGCAGGCCGCCATCCATGTTGAAATACGCCAGGCGCAGTCGTTCGGCGGATGTGCCCAGCCACTTTGCGCGGCCGGCGGTGCGATCGACACGGCCGAGCGCGGCACGCACATCTTCGGTGGTGATCGCCTGCCGTCGGCTGCCCGCGGCATGCAGGCGCGCCAGCCAGCCGACGCAGGCTACGTTGAGGAGCAAGGCCTGGAGACCATCAACCATACTCCATGCGTAGTAACCCGCGCCCCATGCGCGGCCGCCGAGCACTGTGGCGCGGAGCCAGCGCGTCAGAAGGTCGTCGATCATTTCGATCTGGGCCAGATCGCTCGCGCCGCGGATGGAATCGACTTCGCGCAGATCGATGGCGGTCCCGGGGACGGGAGTCCCCGGGCTTTGAGAGTCGGATCGAACGATTTCTGCCGCGCCCCAGCCGATGTGCGGGGCGGGGCCCTTGCCCGACTTGAAGCGGCGGTTGCGCGCCAACTGCGCGAGCGTGATGCGCAGCCGGCCTTGTTTGGCGATGACGCTGAGCTTGGGGTCCTCGATGCGCGCGAACACCGCCTGGCGCAGCATCGTCAATTGTCTGCTTGTGGGCGGATCAACCGGATGATGTTCAAGTTCATCAGGCAGGGCGGCGAAGAGGACATCGAGCAGATCATCGAACCGGTCCTCGCGCACGGTTTCGAGCTTCGCCTTCGCCAGCGATTGCGCGAGCCACGTCAGGCCGTCGATGCGACGCGGCAAGTCGATTTCGGAGCGCGAGAGGAACTCGTCGATGTGCTGGATAAGCGATTGCTCCTCCTTCGCTGACGCGCGCAGCCGCTGCGTGAGAAGCGGCGGCTGGGCTGGCGCTTGCAGCTCATCGAGTTCGCCCGCCATGCGACGGAGTTCCGAGCCGTGCGACTTCAGTTCCGCGCCCTTGTTCTCCAGCACGCTCTGGCAGGCGAAGTTCAGTCCCTCCACGACGCCCTTCTGGCCTGGAATCAGATGAAACGGGAACAACTGGCAGGCGATGGGCTTGGCGGCGAAGCCGAACTCCTTGTGGATGCGGCAGAGGCCGTCATCCATGAGGAACACGCACGCGCCGCTTTGGCTCTGCCGAAGGTACCGCACGCCGCGGAACTCAATCGTGACCGGGCCGCCCATTCTGGTTTCCCAATCCTGCTCGCGCAGTTTCTTCAGATCGCTTTCGCGCAGCTGCACGGTGAAGTCGCGGCAGCAGTTCCCACAGCCGTGGCAGGAGTACCGCTGCTCGCGCACGGCAAGGGTGAGGATGGGAAGCGAGATGGCCGGCACGCCGAAAGTGTAGGAAATCGTCCGGCGCGATCACGCGCGGCGCATGGTGATCATGGCGATCTCGGCGGGCACGTTGATGCGCAGGGGGAACCACGCGCCGACGCCGGTGGTGATGAACAGCCGGCTGTCGCCGTCGGCGTACAACCCGGCCCGCAGTCGATTGGCCGCCGCCAGGCCGATCGCCGGGCGGTTCTTCATCGCGATCTGCCCCCCATGCGTGTGGCCGGCGAGCGTGAGCGGAATCGCGCGCTCGGCGGCGCGATGGAAGCTCTTGGGGTTGTGCGAAAGCAGCAGATCGCACCTGGTCTGGGCTGGGAATGTCGCGTCGATGTTCCGGGCGCAGGCCTTGATCGACTTGGCCCAATCGACCCCGCCGACGGTGAGCACTTTCCCGCCGTGGTTAATGGTGAGGACCTCGTTGCGCAGCACCTGCACGCCGGCGTCCGCTGCAAGCCGCGCGACGGTCTCGCCGCAGTGGAGCTCGTCGTGATTGCCCAGCACCATCGCGGCGCCCATTGGCGCGGCCACGTCGGCCATGGCCTTGAGCAGCGGCGCGGCCTCAAAGTGATGCAGATCGACGACATCGCCGGTGCACGCGACCATGTCGGGCTCAAGCGCAGCGACCTGATCGATGATCTGCAGCGCGCGACCAAGCGGCAGCAGGTCGCCGAGATGAAAATCGCTGACATGGGCGATGCGCAAGCCGTCGAATTCCGTCGGCCAGAGCGGGCTTGAGATCTCGATCTCGCGCGGCACGATGTCCTGGGCGAGATGCCGACGCCGGATGCGGCCGCGCATGAGCCGGTCGGGGCCAATCGTGAAGAGAAAATGCCGGATCTTCGCGCGCTTGAATTTCGCGCTGGTTCCGCTCTTCCTCTTCACGCTGGTTTTCGCCGCGTGCTCCGCGTGATGATCAGTCCTGGATTTCATTCGTCGCGGTCACCTGATCGAAACGCGTCGCTCATCTGGCGACGCTGAAGCAATCGTATCTGATTCATACGGCATGGCGCATATGCGTGTTCGAATCTGCTGACCGTGGCACGCCTGAGCGTCAGAATCGGATGGTGCCGGAGATGAACAGTCCCTGCAGGCCGCCTTCGAGTTCGTAATCCTCGCTCTGCACGCTGGCCTCCAGAAGGCGATACCCGAAATCAAGGCTGGCATTTTGGCAGAGCCAGAACCGGATGCCTGCCCGGACCGTGGCGACCGTTCCGCCGTCGCCGCCGATCGCCGGGCCGAAGCTCGCGTAGCCGAGCACCTCAAATGCGCGAAGCACGGGAAAGGAACTGGGCAGCTGATACTTGAAGTTCAGCTGCAGGATGAGTTCGGGAATGAGCCAGTCGCCATCGCCGGCAGCGCGCGTGTCGGTGCCGGTCAGAGAAAGTTTCTGATCGACGCTCAGCCAGCGGATGCCGCCGCCATAGGAGAACCGCAGATCGAGGTTGCCATTGCGCTCAACGGAATCGATGGGATGCCATTGCCAATACGAGACGGCGAGCGCGGCGCTGGTCATGTCGAACGACGCTTTGAACGGATCGCCGGCCGTGAACACTGCGTCGCCGAACGCGCCATCGAATCCGAACGTGCCCTTGGAATCGGTCGAGAAATCGAATCCGCTCGCGTCAATCTGCCAGCGCTCGCCCTTGGTGACAGCCATCTCGAAATTGAAGGCCGGATCGTTGCTGTCAAGATCGAAATCGTTTTCGAGGTTGATCTTCTCCGCGCCGGCAAGCGGGCCGAGCTTCACGTCGCCGCCCAAACGTGCGAACCACACGCCGGGCGTGAAGCTGAAATGCAGATCGTTCGGGGCCGGGCGCCTGGCGGCCGATTCATCCTCCGTCGCCGACGATTGAGCCGAAGCGATTGGAGCCAGCACTACGGCGCTGATCGCGGAAACGATGAGGAATTGGTGCATGGACATATCAATGAGCAAGCGTATCGTGAACGGCTGATTCCTGCCATGAACCCCATCGAGCCCGATCCTGGTGAAACCCACGACGCCGAAGCCCATCTTGCGCCGGGCGTCCGCGCCGCGCCAGGCGCGCTGCGATTCACGTTTTCGCGCGGCTCGGGCCCCGGCGGGCAGAACGTCAACAAGGTGAACACGCGCTCGGAACTTCGCGTGCGGGTGACCGAGCTCATCGGCCTGCACCCCGAAGCCGCCGATCGCCTGCGCCAGTTCGCGGGCAAGCGGCTGACCCGCGAGGATGAGATCGTCATTCACGCCTGTGAGACCAGATCACAGCGCGACAATCGCGAAGCATGCCTTGAGCGGCTGCGCGAATTGGTGGCGAAGGCGATGGTGCGGCCGAAGACGCGGCGAAAGACCAAGCCCTCGCGCGGCGCGAAGGAACGCCGGCTGCAGAGCAAACGCCAGGAGTCGGAGAAGAAAGCCCGGCGGCGTGTCGATCATCGCGATTGACCTTGGAAATGATCGCGCAGGGAACCAGTCCTCACGCCATCCGTGCGTTTCGGCATGCAACGCCTATCCTGACGAAGCGAACCTGTTCATCCGCAGCCCCATGAACTCCGAGCGATTCCAGCAAGTCAAGGCGATTGTGCATGAGGCGAGCAGATTGCCGCCCTCACAGCGGCGCGGATTCATCGAGCGCCACTGCGCGGGTGACGCCGTGCTGCATGCAGAGGTCCTGCGCGCCGCAGCGTTGGAGGACGGCTTGAACAGGGAGCATCCGACCGCCACGCTGGCAAGCCCTCCAGTCAACGCCAAATCCAACGTCGATGCGCAGACGCAGACCGCTCGGCGTGAATCCAAATCGGTGCCGGAGCGCATCGGTGAGTTCAGCATCCTGCGGCGCGTGGGCGAAGGCGGCATGGGTGTGGTGTACGAAGCCGAGCAGGACAACCCACGACGCATCGTCGCGCTGAAGGTGATTCGTCCCGCGTACGCCACGCCGCGCATGCTCTGGCGCTTTGAATTCGAAGTGCAGGTGCTTGGCCAGCTTGAGCATCCCGGCATCGCCCGGATCTACGAGGCGGGAACCGCAGAAGAAGGCGGCGGGAGATATCCGTTCTTCGCCATGGAGTTCATCCACGGGCAGCCGATCACCACATTCGCCGACGGCCGCGGCCTGGATCATCGCGAACGCCTGGAGCTTCTCGCGCGAGCATGCGACGCCGTGCATTACGCGCATCTCAAGGGCGTGATTCATCGCGACATCAAGCCCGGCAACATTCTCGTGCAGCCGCCCGGTGAGCACTCGACCGACGCTACGGGCACGTCGTCGGAGATGCACGTCGGCCAGCCGAAGATCCTCGACTTCGGCGTGGCCCGCGCCATCGACGCCGACGCGGACCGACAGCAGCAGCACACCGAGGCCGGCCAGATGGTCGGCACGCTGCCGTACATGAGCCCGGAGCAGCTTTCCGGCAAGTCCGACGCGGTCGACGTGCGCACCGACGTGTATTCGCTGGGCGTGGTGCTTTACGAGATGCTGACGGGCAGGCTGCCGTTCGATCTCGCGCGGCGTTCACTGGTGGAGGCGGCGTCGATCATCCGGCTGCAGGAACCCCAGCCGCCCAGCGTGGATGATCCGATCTTCCGCGGCGACATCGACACCATCGCGCTCAAGGCTCTCGCCAAGGACCCCGAACATCGCTACGAGTCGGCGGCTGCGCTCGCCGCCGACCTGCGCCATCACCTGCGTGATGAGCCGATCACCGCCCGGCCGGCCAGCGCGATGTACACGCTTCGAAAGCTGGCCCGGCGTCACAAGGCCGTGGTCTCGGGCGTGACCATCGCTATCCTCGGACTTGTCGGCGGCACGGTCTTCGCCACGCAGCAGGCCATCCAGGCTCGGCTCGCCGAGCGCGACGCCATCGACCAGCGCGACCGCGCTCGCGGGGCGGAGTCGTCGGCCAACCAGCAGCGCGATCGCGCCCAGCGGGCGGAGGCCGAAGCCATCGATCACCTCAAGCAGACGGAGATCGCACGCCGGCAGGCGGATGCGGTGAACGAATATCTGCGCGACATGCTGGCGTCGGTCGATCCCGAGCGCACGCCCAATCACGAAATCACCATGGTCGAAGTCCTTGACAGCGCCGCAAAGTCGCTGGGCGACCGGTACAAGGATGATCCGCTGGTGGAGATCAAGGTCCGTGAGACCATCGGCAATACTTTCGCCAACCTCGGCCGGCCCAGCGACTCCGCCGAGCAGTTCCGGATGATCTTGGACCTCGCTCGTGCGCACTTCGGCGAGGACGACGCCACCTCGCACAACGCGAGGACCAATCTCGCGCTGGCGTATCGCGACCTGGACCGCATGCCCGAGGCGCTGGAGCTCGCGCAGCAGGCGGCTGATGGGCTGCAGCGCAGATTGGGGCCCGACGATACGAACACGCTGTCGGCCCAGGCGAACCTGGCGCTGATCCTTTCCGACATGGGCCAGTACGCCCAGGCTCAGCCGATGATGGAGGAGGTGGTGCGTCGACGCCGAGCGAGCGGAGACCAATCGAGCCCGTCGTACCTTCGAAACATCAGCGCGCTCGCTTCCATCGACAACGAAATGGGCCGCTTCGATCTTTCCGAGCCCCTGCTGCGGGAATCGCTGCAGCAGCGTCTGGAAAGCATGAGCGCCACGCATCCCGACGTCATCAGCGCCAAGAACAACCTGGCGATCTTCCTTCTTCAACAGGGCAAACTCGACGAGTCGCGGGCGCTCTTGGAAGAGATCGCGGCAGTTGCGCCCGGCGCGCTGGGTTCCGAGCATCCGATGGTGTACACCATCAAGAGCAACCTCGCTTCGATCTACGAGCTGCAAGATCACGTGGATCTGGCGCTTCCGCTGTACGAACAGGCGTACGAATACTTCAAGCAAACGCTCGGCCCGACGCACCGCAGCACGCTGAGCTCGATGAACGACCTTGCCGGCGCGTATGAGAAGATCAACCGTTCCGATCTCGCCGAGCCGCTGTACCTTGAGACGCTGAAGTCCAGACGCGAAACGCTGGGCGATGATCATCCTGACACGATCGCATCGATCAACAACCTGGGATTCTTCTATCGCAACACCCGGCGGTACCGCGAAGCCGAGCCGCTGTATGCCGAGGCGCTGAAGCGCTTCACCGCCGCGCTGGGCGAAAAGCACCAGTCCACCATCATCGCCATGAGCAATCTGGGCACGCTGTACAACGAGATGGACATGACCAGTGAAGGCGCGCCGCTCAATGAGAAGGTGTGCGAACTGTGCAACGAAACGATGCCCGAAGGGCACTGGTTCCGCGGGTTGGCGATGGTGCGCTATGGCGTCTCATTGGCGGGCGTCGGACGCTTCGACGAAGCGCAGACGATCATGCTGCAGGGTGAAGCCGCGCTGGAGAAGGCGCTGGGCCCGCAGACCACTCGCGTGAACGCCGCCATCCGTGACATCGTGCGCATGTACGAGAAATGGGGCAAGGCGGATGAGGCGAACCAATGGCGTGCTCGTTTGCCGGTTGAATCCAGATAGCGTCCGGTCGCCGACCTTCACCGTGAGAGCCCGGCGCTCAGAACTCAAACACCTGTCGCTTCTCACGATGAACAGTCGGCGTCAACCGTTCAGTCACTCAGCCGTGGTCGGATCGATGACGGTCTTCACCTGACTGATGCGATTGGCGGGGAATCCGCCGCGCCGGGCGTGCTCACGCACGGCCGCCTCATCCGGGGCGATGTACACACAGTACAGCTTGTCTTCGGTCACGTAGCTGTGCAGCCACTGCACGCTCGGGCCAAGTTCGCGCAGCACTGCGCACGATTTCTGCGAAGCCCCTTTGAGTTCGGCGGGCGTGAGTTTTCCCAGGCCGGGCATTTCGCGTTCGATGACATACTTGGGCATGACGTGCTCTCCTTTGTTGAGATTGGTTGTGATGATCGACAGCGCGCTGGATGCCGGAAGTCGCGGCCAGCGCACAATCGAAGAAGGTCAGGCGGCCGCACTTGCGGGAAGCGGTTCTCTCGGGGCGACTGCGCGGCGGCGGAATGGAATCAGCATGGGCGTGCGGCGGCGATATGCCAGATACTTCTCGCCGTGTTCGGCAGCCAGGTTGCGCTCCTCGAACTGGATCGCGATCAGCATGTACAGCGTGTTGACAGCGGCGAACAGCAGATGCCCGAGCGACATCGTCGGCGTCGCCCAGAATCCAATGATCCAGCCCACGTACAGCGGATGCCGCACGATCCTGTACGCAGCAGGCTGGACGAATCCCACGGGCGCATGCTCGCGCCTGCGGAAGCGCAGCCACACCTGCCGCAGTCCGAAGAGATCGAAGTGATTGATCAGGAACGTCACGTACAGCACCAGTCCGTATCCGCCAGCGAAGACGGCCCAGCATGCCGCGCGGCCGAGCGGATTCTGCACATCCCACACCGGTACGGTGATCGGCCGCCACCAGATGAACAGCGCGATCAGGCACGCGTTCGACGCCATCATGTATGTGCTGCGCTCGATTGATGGCGGAACAAATCTCGTCCACCAACGCTTGAACGTCGGACGGGCCATCACCGAGTGCTGGACGCCGAACAGCGCGAGCAGGCCAAGATCGACGAGCACCGCGACAGTCATTGATGTCTGCGCGCCGGTGTCCACCGACTTGGGCACGATGAAATTGCCCGCGAAGCCGACGGCGTACAGGAACACGCCGAGGAACACCACGTAGGTAAACAGGCCATAGGTCAGCACGAGAATGCGACGAATCATGGATGCGGAACTCCTTGGAATGCGATCGAGACGAATGACGGGGACTCAGCGGCGGTCGCCGGCGTCACCGGTCTCGGCAGACGCGGGCAATCAGATGTCCGTCCATCCGACGGTTCTTCAGACTTGCGGTGATCGTTTTCTTGACTCGCGGTCAACCCCGGCAAATCGGCGAGCAACGATGAATGCAGACGACCCGGCCACGAACGCCACCTGGCGACCGGCCGAATTGAGCCGAGTTCCGCAGCCACAAACACGGCACATGCGGCGGCGATGCAGAGAATCGTGCTGATGGGGGAATGACGCATGGCAAGGCTCGATGAGATCGGTGAGTGATACGGCGGTGCCGCCCGCGGGTCTCTTGACTCGCTGTGCCGCCACGCTTTACTTGTGGTCAACCCATGCAGAAATGTGCGCCGAAACGCGTGCCGCACGGGACGCCTTCACCGGGAGCCGGTTATTCATGCCGAAATCCACCCGCGAGCGTTTGATCGAAGTCGCAGACGACCTGTTCTATCGCGATGGTTTTCACGCCGTCGGGCTCGATCGACTGCTCGACGACGTGGGCGTCACGAAGACGACGTTTTACAATCACTTCGAGAGCAAAGATGCGCTGATCCTCGCGGTGCTCAACGAGCGCGACCGTTGGTGGCGCGATGAGTTCATGGCCATGTTGCGCAAGCACGGCGGCGATGAGCCGCGCGGGCAGCTTGAGGCCATCGTCGACGTGCTTGAAACGCTCTTCACGTCAAACCGCTTCAATGGCTGCATCTTCGTGAACGTGTCCGCGGAGTTTCCGATTCCGCACGACCCCGTGCATGTGGCGGCCAGCGAACACAAGGGCCTGATGGAGCTGATCCTTCGCGACCTGGCGCTGCGGGCCGGCGCGACCGACGCGGTCGCCTTGGCTGAGCAATTGGCCATGCTGATGGAAGGCGCGTTCGTCACCCACCAGGTCACGCGCAATCCGCGCGCCTCCGAGATCGCCGGCCGGACAGCGAACATGCTCATCGAGCGCTATCTGCCAGTTCAAGCGTGATGCCGGCGAATCGGCTGGGACATCACTGCACAAACTCCAGCAGACACTGATGTGCACATGGCGGCAAACTGTCCCCCGATATCACCAGCAGATTTCGGTTCATTCACACCTCGATCGGCTCGAATGGCGAGAACGGCTGATGACACTCCGTGATGTCGGCCGGTGTGATGTACTCGCAGCACTCGCTGAATCGCTCCCACAACTTCAGCACTTCAGAGTTGCTGTGCGCCGCCTCGACCGCGTCTTCGGATTTCCACTCGAAGATCTCCGCGATCGAGCCGTCCTTCGCCTTCATCACCAGCGACGGCCTGTCGGTGACGAGGCCGGCGTGGGCCAGCACGGGCATGTGATCGTGGATGCACGACAGCAGGTCGCGCGATTTCCCCGGCTTGGGACGGTAACAGGCGATGACGAGGTGGCCCATGAGTGCTGCATCTCCGTGGATGAGCGAATGAACATGCGCCCGCAACGACATGGTGCGGGCGACTTGCTGGAACGGCGATGTCATTCTCCCCGGCGACGGGCGCGGCGGATACGCGCGAGATCGTCGTCAGCAATACATATCGGACAGGTCACGGTGATTGCTGCAGCGAGCCGCGTCGTCTCGACCGCGGCGAGCATGCGTCACGCACGTTCGTCAGCGAGCCACTTTATCCGCCCGTACGCCTCTCGAAGTGCGGTATCGCGCGAGTCGCACAAGGCCATTGATCGCCCTTCTGTAACGGGAAACCAAGCCAATTCGAGCGGATCGTCGCTGAAATGCCATTCTACAAATGTGAACGCGCTGTCGTCGCGCTGAATGATGTCAACGCGCTTCATGCCATCGCGTGAATTGAACCGTTGAACAATGCGCATCGCATGTCATTCGCCGCGGTCGAAACGACGCGGCTCGCTGTCGTGTCTCTTACAAATTGCTCACCACTCCGGTCCGCCGGTGTAGCGACCGTACACGTCCGCCATCGCCTG
>CAZCGB010000009.1:0-14963 GCA_964498045.1 uncultured Isosphaeraceae bacterium | reverse complement strand
TGCTGGTGATGTTCATCTGCAACCACTGCCCGTTCGTCAAGCACGTGCGCGATGAACTCGCGCGGCTCGGCCGCGACTTCCAGTCCAAGGGACTCGCCATCGTCGCGATCAATTCCAACGACGTCACGACGCATCCCGATGACAGCCCCGACAAGATGAAGATCGAGGCCCGCGACGCCGGCTACACGTTCCCGTACCTCTTCGATGAGTCACAAAAGGTCGCAAAGGCGTACGACGCGGCATGCACTCCCGATTTCTTTCTGTACGACGGCAATCGCCAACTCGTCTATCGCGGACAACTTGATGACAGCCGGCCCAACAGCGGCGTGCCTGTGACGGGCAAGGACCTGCGGGCCGCGATCGACGCCGCGCTTGCGGGCAAACCCGTGAGCGAACATCAGACGCCGAGCATGGGCTGCAACATCAAATGGAAGGCGTGATGCGTTCCGTCTGCTGCAGAAGCGCATGCCATTCCTCAATGGTGATCGCCCAGCGTTCATGATCCTCCCACTTGCCTGCGATTTGCAGGTAGCGCTTCGCTGTGCCTTCATAGCGCATGCCCACGGCGGCGGCGAGGCATCTTGACGGAGCGTTCCGCGGCATCATGTTCGCTTCCACCCGATGCATGTCGAGCGTGGCGAACGAGTGCCGCAGCATCAATCTCACCGCTTCGGTCATCAGGCCTTGGCGGGCGAAGTCGCGGCTGATCCAGTAGCCCATCGTCGCGCTCTGGAACGCGCCGCGCACGATCTCGTTGAGCGTGAGCATGCCGATGATCTCGCCGGTGGCGCGATGGCACACCAGGGTGACCAGCCGGTTTCTCGCGCGGCCGCGCTTGAGCATCATTCGAAATCCGCTTCGACCGAAGCGGTCAATTCTGCCGGGGAAGCGCGGTTCCCATTTCTCGAGAAATGCGCGGTTGCGGGCGCGCACCTCCACCCATTCGGCCTCGTCAGTGGCGCGCGGACGCCGCAGAAAAATCCGTTCGCCAGCGATGATGACGTTGCGCGGCAGGCCGCCTCGCAACTGGATTCGCTGCGTTGAAGGCCGACTCAACTCATCTCCTTCACGAGGCGCACGAATTCGTCACCTCGCTGCTCGAAGTTGACGAATTGATCCCAGCTCGCGCAGCCGGGGCTGAGCAGGAGGATGTCACCTTCCCGCATGCGTCCGAGCGCATGCGACACAGCGCCATCAAGCGTCTCGTCAAATGCGCCGAATCCGCCGTGCGCACGAGCAGTCGCGGCGAGCGCAGGCCCGGTCTTGCCGATGGTGTGAATGGCGGCGATACGCGGGGAAAGCGCCGCGATGGCGGAGAGATCGCTGCCTTTGTCGTAGCCGCCGGCGATGAGGTGAACGCGCGCGGGATCATCGAAGCTCGCCACAGCCAGGACCGTCGCCTCCGGCGTGGTGGACTTCGAATCATTGTAAAAGCGCATGCCCCGGCGTTCAGCCGCCAGTTGCAGGCGGTGCGGCAGCCCTGCAAAATCACTCAGACGAAATGCCATGTCGTCACGCGGCATTCCCGTCGCGCGATGCACAGTTTCAACCGCCAGTCGCGCATTGCATTGGTTGTGCGAGCCGGGAATCTTCAATGCGATCCTCGGCGCATGAACGTCAACGTCTTCGCCACGCACCTGCACGTCTTCCGCGTTCTGCCAGCGGAAGATGTTCAGCTTGCACTCACGGTAATGCTCGAGCGTCCCGTGCCAGTCGATGTGGTTGGGGTTGATGTTCGTGAGCGTCGCAACATGTGGCGACCAGCCTTTCGCGTCCGAATCGCCGACGCCTTCACCCAGCCAATGCAGCATCGCACTGGAGAGTTCGAGGACGACCCAGTCATCGCGGTGGATGTCGCTGAGGGCGTTCAGCAGGCTGCCGCCGATGTTCCCGCCAAGGTGCGACCGCAAGCCCGACTTCTCCAAGAGGTGATGCGCCATCGCCGAGGTCGTCGACTTGCCCGCGCTGCCGGTGATGCCAATGACTCGATTGCGATTGAGCCGTTCGACTAGGAGTCGAATCTCCGTGGAGATCGGCACGCCAGCGGCCTGAGCGCTGCGCAGGAACCGATTCTCCCATGGGGTGGGCACAGCCGGGTTTGCGATGACAAGGTCAGTCTTGGTGAAGTCGCTGACGTTGTGTTCGCCGAGCCGGAGGCTGACTTGCCCCTTTAGGATCAATTCCGCGATCTGAGCCACCGGCTCAACGAGTTTCTCCTCCGGATCCCGATCCGTGACCAGCACGAGAGCGCCTTGAGCTGCCAGCCAGCGCGTGACCCCCACGCCCCCTCCGAAGCGACCTAGGCCCATCACCGTCACGCGCTGACCTTCCAGATTCCTGGGCATGCGGAGAGTGTATCGGCCGCACATTTCGCGAGATTCCCCATTGTGAAAGAGTCGGCCACGCTTTAGAATCCGACGGGTCAGCGGCTGCTGGCCGCCCATTTCCCAACGCCTTCCGACCTCTCGCAGTGTTGTTCATGCACGATGGCGCCTGGTCGGCGACTTCACATTTACTGGAGGATTACATGCACAAGTTCAAGGCACTGGCCGTCTCGGCACTGGCTGTCATCGCGCAGGCCATCGCCGCCGTGGATGCGCGCGGAGCGGGGCCCGACATCCAATACTCCGGCCTCGGTGGCAGCATCATGAGTCACGGCGCGGTGGGAACGATCAACGCGTACACACTCGGCAGCAACACCTGCAACATCGGCAACCTCAGCCTGTCATGGGTGAACAACGGCACGCCGGGGTTGTCGATGAACGCCTTCCGGCTCGCCAACGGCCGGCTGGAGCAGATCGGCACGGGCATGGTGAAGACGGCGTGCTGCGTCGGGAATACCTCCGGCTGCAACCTGACCTGCACCACGACTGGCGGCGGCCTGCGCGCCGGCTGCATGGACACCTACTCGGCGAGCTGGAACAGCCAGCAGACCCGGCTGTGTCCGCGCTCGCTCATCAACGGCTTCACCGGAACGTTCGCATCGATTCCGGCGTTCAGCGGCAACGCCACCACCAGCCGCCGCCTGCAGATTCAACAGGCGGACATGAGCGCGATCACGTACCCCAACGCGCTGTATTTCGTCGAAGGTCAGTACATCTGCACGGAAGACGCCAACAACAGCAACTGGTGGAACAACGCTTCATACAACCGCGTCACCATCGGCGCCAACTTCGTCTTCTCCGCGGTCAACACGGCGACGGATTTCTTCCGAACCGCCCGGCCGGCGATATACGCGTGGCAGGATCACGGCTTGGGCGCGGGCGTGCCTGATCCCAGCGTCGTCATTCAGAATGTCGAGATTCCCGGTGAAGGCCGATTCATCGTCGCCTCGAAGGTCACTCAGAACGGCAAACTCTGGCACTATGAGTACGCCATCCACAACTTCAATTCCGATCGCGCCGCCGGCGGCTTCCGCGTCCCGCTGCCTTCCGGCGCGGTGGTCAGCAACAGCGGCTTTCACGATGTGTGGTATCACGATGAAGATGCCGTGATCAGCGGAACCGATTGGAATTCAAGCACCAGCACGTTTGAACAGCGATGGTCCGTGACCCAGACCTTTGCGCAGAATCCGAACGCCAATTCCATCCGATGGGGCACGATGTACAACTTCTGGTTCGATTGCGATCGCGCGCCAGTTTCCAGCAACGCCGAGATCGAGCTGTTCAAGCCTGCCGCCGGCTGTCAGCCTGTCAAAGTTGCCTTCACCACGAACGTGCCGGGCGCGGAGTGCGTGAATGACGTCGCGCGCAACGGCACCGTGGATGTCGCCGATCTGCTTGCGGTCATCTCGGGATGGGGCGCGTGCACATGCGGCGTCAATTGCCCGGCGAACGTCGAGACTTCCGGCGGCAACACCGTCGTTGATGTGGCGGACCTGCTGTCGGTCATCAACGCTTGGGGCGGATGCCCGTAAGCGCGACCTGAGTCGTCGCCTTTCAGCGTCAATTCGTGCTGAGTCTCAGCCGCCGGCCACGTCTGTGGCCGGCGACTGCCTTTTTCATAAGAAGAATTGCGCGTGCGTTGGGGCGATTCCGTTTCCTGAGTGTACGGGCGATCCGTGACGCTCCCGCTTCAGATTTCACGGGCAGATGGATGGTTCCTCGCCACCCCCCACGCGGCGATCCGTCATCCACGTTCCTCTCAAACGACATCGCTGGAGACGAAACACATGCACGTCGCACGATCCAAGAAGACTCTCTCGTCCGCGTCGAGAACCTCGTTCCGCAGGTTCTCGACGATCTTCCTCGCAGCGCTCGGTTCGTTGTCCATGAACGCGCATGCCGTCGCGCAGGCGGAATCGAGCGAGATCAAGAGTCCGCGTCCGCTCCTCAGCGCATCAGACGTCAAGACTCCCGCTCCGGCTCCAAAGAAGCCGAAAACGCAGCAGTATCCAGTCGAACCTCGCGCGTTGCGCGCATCAGCTCCAGCGAAGTCCGCGGCCATGCCGCCCGCGCTCGCCGGCATCCAGTCGCCGCTGATGAATCGGCTCGTGTGGGATATCGACGCCGATGGCTCGATCTGGGTGCGTGGCTCAACCTACAAGGCACGCTTTGACGCACGCGGCATGACCTACATTCCATTCACCGGCTCCAATGCGCCCCGCAATCTGCCTGTGCATTTCGCGCTTGCCGAGGCGACCGTCGGCGGCGAATCCATGCCGTTGATCGCTCCACCATCCGCCAAACGCGAGGGCAACCGCATCAGCATCGATCGCGGCGACGTCGTGGAGGTCTACGACGTCGAGTTGGACTCCGTCGAGCAGTCATTCGTATTCGAGTCGATTCGAAAAACGGGCGAGATCGTGCTCCGAGTCGCGGCCCTCACCGAGATGGAGACGGATGCGGACGCTGCAGGAGGACTGATCTTCTCAGGTACTCGTGGCGGCGTGAAGTACTCTCATGCCGTCGCTCTCGACGCAGGCGGCAGGATGTCGCAGGCCTCGACCTCACTTCAGGGCAGTGACATCGAGATCGTCGTTCCCGGGCAGTTCGCCGCCGCTGCGACCTTGCCGCTCGTGGTTGATCCGGTCATCTCGTCGTTCAGCGCCGAAATCGGCGCGGATGAAGCGGTCGTGTCCGACGTCGCGTACGACGCCACCACGCACAGTTACTTCGTTGCGTGGGAGATGAACTTCAGCGATGCCGACGGCGACATGTACTGCGACACGTTTGACAGCAACGGGCAATCAAAGGGCACATTCACGTCCATTGACATCTCCGGCGACAACTGGCGCAACCCGGCATGCGCCAACAACAACATCGCCGACTCGTTCCTGGTCGCGGCCGAAGTCGGTGCCGCGCCCAATCGCGTCATCAAAGGTCGCACGCGCCTCGCCGCAAGCGGGCCCGCGGGTGCTCCATTCCTGATCAGCGGTGCCGAAGCCGGCGACAAGCACAATCCAACCGCCGGCGGCGATCCGCACACGCTCGGCCCCACCTTCTACTGCGTCGCCTGGCAGCGCGATGTCAGCGGAACCGACACGGACATTCACGCGCGCCTCATCACGTCTGCTGGCGCACCCGAAGGCAACAACGTCATCTTCCTCTCCAACAGCGCCGCGTCGCTCGATGGCAGCCCCTCGATCAGCAAGAGCGATGGCCTGCCTCCCTCGAATTCCCAGGTCTGGACGGTCGTCTGGGAGCGCAACTACCTCGTCGGCGACACCGACATCTACGGCGCTCAGCTCGACTGGGACGGAAACATCCGGCACAATCCTTTCGCTATCGATACCGCCGATGCGGTGCACCACCACCCGACTGTGTCCACGGTGCTGGACTCAACGGGCGGCATCGGGTCTCGTCCATTCATGGTTGCATACGACGAGATCACCGCCAATAACAATCGGGATATTGTGGCTCGTGTGTTTACCGGAAACACGATGGTGACCGACGCAAATCTCTCGGCACTTCAGGTGGTCAAACGCGCCCAGGATCAACACACGCCAGCGGTTGATTCCGATGGGATCAAGTTCATCGTCGCCCATACCGAGATGTATGACACGGACCCGAATGACTACGACGTCATGGTGTCGAGCTTCTGCCTGCTGAACGATGAGCTCGCGGCATCTGAGAACCGCCGCGTCATCGCCGGATTGCTGTATTTCGAACACCTGCCCCGTATTGCATCAGTGCATGCGGCCGGCGGCCCCGAACCGATCATGCTGCTGTCGTGGCAATACGACTCCACAGTCGGCCACGGCAATATCGGCGGCGGCTTCTATCAATCCCGCGCCACCTGCGGCTGCGCTGCCGACATCGCCGCCTCATTCGGCGTGGTGAATGTCACCGACCTGTTCCTGGTCATCAACTTCTGGGGCGCGAATGGCGCCAATTTCCCCGCTGACATCAACGGCGATCAGCAGGTGAACGTGGCGGACCTGCTCGCAGTGATCGCCAGTTGGGGCGAGTGCCCGTGACGCTCCGCCGGGGGTGATCTCTGCACGACAGCAATTCACAAGCGTATGCGTTTCCATCGACCGCCGGACGTGCCCCATGCGCGTGCGGCGGTTGTCATTCTTCAGTCGTCGAAGCCTCGTACGCTGTTCGTTCAGATTGCACGACGAAAGCGATGCGACATGGCGATCGACCCAAGGCGGGCGGACATGTCGCGAGTGAGCTTCCGGAACTTCAGGCCGATCTCGTAGTGGAAGTTGCCGACGGGCTTCGACCACACGACGTCGGCGACGAGCTGTCCTTGGCGCGTGTAATCAGTGAGCACGACATCGATGCGCCCATCGAGTGCGTGGCGAGACCGCACGCGCATGCCGGTCGTCGAGAGATCGACAACGTCGCCATGGTTGGACGTCAATGCGGTTTGGCGATGGCGAGGCGCATCGCGGTGGCCGGAGTTCTTGCGGCGGAACATGCCGAACGAGGAGAAAATGGCGCTCATGGAGCAAGCGTGCCACCGGATGCTTTACCGAGTCGGGTCGAATGGCGACATCCGGCGATCCGTGGATGGCTCGCACCAAGTGCCGAATCGGGGCAAAATGTGCGGCCGCCCCTCGTGTCCGATATTGACGTTGTGACGTCGTCTGCGTGTTGCCTGAATTCGCCTCTGCGGGCACCGGTTCCTGCGGCAATCGTCGCAGAGGACAACGAAATGAAAGCGTTCGCGGCGGGAGTCGAACCTGCAACCTTCGGCTTCGGAGGCCGACGCTCTATCCAATTGAGCTACGCGAACAATGCCGTGCATGACATGATAGCTGCGCAGCCATGAAATTGACTTTGCGGTTTGGCGTTTGACGCTGCCTCGCGATGGTGCAAGAATCGCCCCTTGCCTGTTGAACGTAATGGGCTTTTTGGACAGGTGGCAGAGCGGTTGAACGCGCCGGTCTCGAAAACCGGTATAGGCTTCGGTCTATCGTGAGTTCGAATCTCACCCTGTCCGCTGTGTGTGCGAATGTGAATCCGCTGAGGTCGTGAATTGACACTGCCAGAATACCGCGGAGTGTCGTGTGCGAAGGCTTCGCCCGCAGATTGCTGGCGAACGTACGGTGCAATCCTCGATTCAGTTTTTTCTGTGCATTCCGATTTGGAATGCGGTGAACTCGGGCTACAGTGGTCTTTCGCCATGCCGACTGGAGTTCTTGGAGAATAGACGATGGTTCGAACCTCTTTTTTGGCGGCCATGCTTGCCGCCACAGCTGTCACCACCATGGCGTGGGGGTTCGGCGGAGCTGATCTGGTGATTTGTCGCGTTGGAGGAACGTCCAATGCCACCGGTTACCGAAATGTCGGCAGTTCGGGAGGGATTCGCGCGTTTTCGGCTGATTCAGTCATCTGCAACTACGGCGACGCGCCATGCACGTGGTATGCAGGCCCAAACGAGCCAGACAACAACCACCCCGTGATCAGTCAGACGATGTATCGCCTGCGCAACGGGCGGCTTGTCCAGATTGGACAGTCGTGGTTGAAGCACGGGGGATTCGCCACGCAGGCCACCGAATGCGGACTCACGTGCATTCCCTACACGGGTGGCGTGCCGTCGCTGGGCATCGGCTGCTGCGATGCGTACAGCTCGCTCACCAACGCGACGCTGTTTGCTGGTCCAAAGTCCGAGGTCAATCCGTACACCGGCTCCTTCCCGTATCCATTCTGCTCTCCGGCAGACGGGGGCATGAACTGCCCCCCTGCGAACCCCCCCATCGATCGACTTCTCCAGGTGAATGAAGCCGACATCGATACTACCACCGCCGGAGTGCAGTACTTCTTTCAAATGCACGTAATCACGCCCGATGAGATCACCACCGCCGTGCCGCGGTCCGATGCGAACAATGTCTCGTATCGGCCGCTGATTTTCGGAACTGACAAGATCATCACGGCATGGGCCGGACCGACCGTGGCGGCGCTGCCGGCGATCCGCGCGTGGAAGCTCAACGGCCTGGGGCCTGGAGTCGCTGATCCGAATGTCGTCGAGGCGACTGCTGATGTGCCCGGAGATGGTCGCTTCTACTTTGCCGCGAAGGCGACCACCCTTGGCGGCGGCGTGTGGCAGTACGAGTACGCGGTGCAGAACTACAACTCACACCGCGCCGGCCAGGCGTTCTCCATGGCGCTGCCGGTTGGACACGCGTTGCAGAACGTGTTCTTTCACGACGTCGACTCCCACAGTGGCGAGCCATATTCAAATGTGGACTGGGCGCAGTCGATTTCGCCGACCAGCGTGTCGTGGGCGACGCAGCCCTATGTGGTCGATCCCAACGCCAATGCTCTTCGCTGGGACACGCTGTACAACTTCCGGTTCCAAAGCGCACGGCCCCCCAAATCGGGTGTCGTCACGCTCGCGCTTTTCAGGCCGCCCGCCCTGCAAGGCGAACCGACGCAGATCTCCGTGTCGTTGCCAATGCCTGACAATGATTGCAACGCCAACGGCGTCGGAGACTCCACGGATATTTCGCTCGGCACGAGCCTCGACGCCAATGCCGATGGCGTGCCCGACGAGTGTCAGAGCGCCTGCCCAGCCGACATCAATCACAGTGGCGCGGTCGATGTTGCCGATCTGCTGACGGTCATCACGTCGTGGGGCACGTGTGCCATTCCCACGAATTGTCCCGCCGACATCGCCCCCCCCGAGCACGACGGCGTGGTGAATGTGAGTGATCTGCTCAAGGTGATCACCAATTGGGGGCCTTGTCCGCCGACGTGATTGAGTTCAATCAGTTCGCGCGCCCAGTTGAGTTGGAGAGATCCGCATGTGTTGTTCGACGATTCGCCGCATGTTGGCCTGCGCCGCCGCGCTGGCGAGCAGCGCGTGGGCCAGCGCCAGCACGCCGCTCACCACACAGTTGGTGGCCAGCGGCCTGTTGCAGCCGGTCATGGTCAAGGCGCCAGCCGGTGATTTCGAGCGCCTCTTCGTCGTGGAGCGTGGCGGACGCGTGCGCCTGATCAAGAATGGCGTTTTGCAGCCGACGCCCTTCATTGACTTGACCAATGAGGTGCAGTCTTCCGACGCCGAGCGCGGCATGCTCGACATCGCGTTCGATCCCAACTACGCCAGCAACGGGTACTTCTACCTGCGATACACCGAAGGCCCCGATCCGACTCCGCCCTACGGCAGGACGCGCATCAAGCGTTTCACGCGCTCCGTCAATCCTGATGTCGCCGACGCAGCAAGCGGCTTCTCCATCATGTTCCTTTCCAGCACGCAGGGCTTTCACATCGGCGGGAGCATCGACTTCGGCCGAGATGGTTTCCTGTATGTCACCGTGGGCGACGGATCGATCAACGCCAATGCGCAGGACACCAACGTGCTCTATGGGAAAATACTGCGAATTGACCTCTCCGGCGACGTGTTTCCCGGCGACGCAGACAACAACTACCGGATTCCCGCGGGCAATCCTTTCGCCGGGGCGACGCCGGGCGCAGATGAGGTCTGGGCCTATGGATTGCGCAATCCCTTCCGCACTTCGTTTGATCGGATCTCTGGCGCGCTCTGGATCGGCGATGTCGGCGGCAGCAGTTTTGAGGAGATCAATTTTCAGCCGCTCGGCGCGGGCGGGAGAAACTACGGTTGGCCCTGCATGGAAGCGGCGTTCTGCTGGACCAATCAGACATCCTGCACTTGCGGCGATCCGACGCTTGTCGCACCGATTTTTTCATACGACCACGCGACCGGCCACTGCGCGATCACGGGCGGGCGTGTCTATCACGGCTGCGCGATTCCAGATCTCGACAACACCTACTTTTGCGCCGATTACTGCTCGGGGAGCATCTGGTCGTTCCGGTACGTCAACGGCACGTTGACCGAGTTCAACCCCAATCGAGCCGGCGAACTCGATCCCCCCGGATCGGCCACCATCAACACCATCGTCGGGTTTGGCGAGGATGCCCGCGGCGAAATCTACATCTGCGATCTGGGTGGCGAGATCTTCAAGATCGTCCCCGCCGTTCCGCCGGCCGATGTCAACGGCAATGGCGTGCCTGATTCGTGCGAATGGCGCACTGGCGACGTCAATCACGACGGGGTCGTCAACGCCAGCGATCTGCTCTCGGTGATCACCAATTGGGGCACGTGCGTCGGCTGCCCGGCGGATGTTTCGCCGAGCCCGATGGGCAATGGCGTCATCAATGTGAGCGATCTGCTGGCGGTGATATCAAACTGGGGTTGACCCGGAATTGCGCTGCGGGCAACACGTTGCCGTGGCAGTTGGGGGAACTTCGCAATCGCAGGAACTCAACTCGCCTGGTCAGGTGCGAACCGGTTGAATATTCAAACTGGCGCGGCGCGTTGTTGACGCAACGCCGCACCGACGACGAGATGGGGCTTTCGTCAGCTGATGATCACATTTCGAACGATGGATCGCCGGCCAAGTTCCGCAGAAACGTCGCTCGCGCCGCGTGTTCAGCGCTTGTCACCCATCCCCGCTTGCGTCCGAGATGACTCGCGATCTGGCCGTACGACATGCCTTCGACAATGCTCAATCTCAGAATCGTCCGATACTCATCGGGCAGCGCCGTGAGCCTGGACACGACCGTCTGTCGTCTCAATTCGCTCTCCAATTCGGTCCACGGGCCTGCCTCATGCGCGGCGTTCCTGGTCCACGACAGTGCGATGCCGACTTCGCGCCGTGTCTGATGATCCATGCTGGCGTCCAAGTTTTCAATTGGGTCAGTCATTGCTGCTTTTCAGCGGCCAGTCGCCGGTGTGAATGTGTTGCCGATGGCTGTAGTCCAATTGAGTGTTTTGGATTGCCTGAACGTGACCTGAATGGTGGCAACGAATTGCCGCAGCGGGGTCAACGATGCGTTTGAAGATCGCCTCGAATTGATTCAGGTCGCGCAAACACATGCAGAAACCTTGTCCAGAAGGCGCCTTGAGCGGCAACACGTGTCACGATCGTTGCGAAGCTCCATTGGCGCGCAATGCGCTATCGGACGCCCTCAGTCCAATGGGGCCGACGCGGCTGCTCCGGCCAGTCTTAGCGCAGTTGCACTGAATCGCCCGGCCGACGACTCCGATGTGGGAGGGATGCGATCCGTCCTTCCAAACCTCGGCATTCTCATTCTGGCGGCCAGCTTGTGTCTTGGTTGCGCATCCGCGGACATCCGCAGTGGCTCACGCGCCTACAAGCAGCAGGACTACGCCCGCGCGATGCGGAAATGGATTGGTCCTGCTGAACAAGGCGATGCAAACGCGCAGTTCCTCATCGGCACGATGTATGCCGATGGCCGGGGCGTGGAACGTGATGCCGCCGCGGCCCGCATGTGGTACGAGCGTTCGGCCGGGCAAGGCTTCGCTGCCGCGCAGATCAACCTCGGCATGATGTATTACACCGGCGACGGCGTTCAGCAGGATCTGCCTCTCGCCGCGGACCTGTATCGGAAGGCCGCGGAGCAAGGCAACGCGGCCGCGCAGAACAACCTCGGCGTCATGCTCGTGCTGGGCCAGGGTGTCCCGCAGGACCTTGATGAAGGCTCGCGCTGGATTCTGTCAGCGGCCGAGGCTGGCGACGCGAAGGCGCAGGGCTTTTTGGGATCGATGTATTACGACGGCGTCGCTGTCGAGAAGGACCTGCGAAGGGCCGCGAAGTGGCGCTCGCTTGCCGCCGAACAGGGCTTGGTTTCGGCTCAACAGCAACTTGGTGCGATGTACCAGCATGGCGAAGGCGTGGAGTTGGACCTGAAGACGGCGGTGATGTGGTATTCGCGCGCCGCCGACCAGGGATGCGCGCCCGCCCAGACAGATCTGGCCGCGATGTATTTCAAAGGGCTGGGCGTGGAACGGGACTACGCCGAATCACGGCGATTGAGCGAACTGGCGGCGGCGCAGGGCATGGCTGAATCGCATTTCCTTCTCGGCTGGATGCACAGCCGCGGCATCGGTGTGCCTCAGGACTTTCCGAAGGCGGCAGCGCATTTCACCGCAGCGGCCGAGGACGGCTTCGCGCTTGCGCAGTCTTGTCTGGGTTCCATGTTTCTCAACGGCCAGGGCGTCGCGCAGGATGACCGGGAGGCGGCGAGATGGTTCCGTCTCGCCGCCGATCAGGGGCACGCGGTTTCGCAGAGCAACCTTGCGTTGATGTGCCTGCGCGGCCAGGGAGTTGATCGCGATGAAATCCAGGCGTGCATGTGGAACATGCTGGCAGCGGCGCAGGGCGATGCGGCCGCCCAGGCGCGCAGCGTCGGATTCACGCAGCGCATGACCGTGGAAGATCATGCGAAAGCGCAACAGCTCGCCACGGCGTGGACGGCGTCGCATGACGGAGCCTCGATGCCGATGGCCACGGCGGCCGCGCCCGTGGCGGAGTGAGCCAGCTGCGCCCGGGTCATCCCCCGTGCGCGGCGAGCCACGCCTTGACGCGGGCATTCACGTCTTCGATCTGCGCGGGGGTGAACGAGGCCGCCAGCGCCTCGCGACGGGCTTTCGCATTCTCATTGTTCTGCATCGCTGCCAGGCCGTACCACATGCATGCGACCACGGGATCGGCGTTCACGCCTCGCCCATATTCGTTCATGACTCCCAGGTTGTTCATGGCGAGCGCGACGCGCTGATCGGCAGCCAGCTCAAACCACTTGATCGCCTCGGCGTAGTCCTGCGGAACGCCCTGGCCTTTCGCGCACAGCAATCCGAGATTCGTCTGCGCCAGCGATGAACCCTGCTCAGCCGCCTTGCGAAGCCAAACCGCCGCCTCCTTGTCATCCTGCTTGACACCCTGAGCAGTCAGGTACATCAATCCGAGGTTTGCCTGCGCGACGGCCATGTCTTGCAATGCGGCGCGGCGCATCCACTTCGCGCCTTCCTTGTCGTTCGACTTGGCGCCTTGGCCCTTGATGCACATCCACGCAAGCGAATACTGCGCCTCGGCAAGGCCCTGCTCCGCGGCAAGCGTGAACCACTTCCTCGCCAACGCGGCATCCTGCGGAACTCCGCGACCGTTCACATACATCAGGGCCAGGTTGCTCTGTGACGCGGCGTAGCCTTGGTCGGCGGCATCGCGATACCACTGAGCCGCGGCCGCATCATCGCGCGTGACGCCTTCGCCGTTCTCGTACATCACGCCCAGCGCGTGCTGGGCCCGCGCGACGTGCTGTTCCGCCGCCCTCGAGTACCACTCGAACGCCTTCGCCTCATCGCGCTCCACACCTTTGCCGTCAGCGTACATCGAGCCGATGAGCGCCTGCGCCTGGGCGTCGCCCTTCTGCGCGAGCGGCTCCCACGCCGCGAACGCCGCTGGGTAATCGGCGGCTTGATACGCGTCCTCGCCCTTCTGGAACTCCGAGACGCAGCCGGCGAGCATGAGAAATGCGATGAGCGCAAGAACGCTGCTCGCGTGACGAACTCGGACATGATTCAACTGCGGCATGCTCATCGTCCCCGCGAGATGCGCTCGACCTGATCGAGATACCTTGCCACGTCATCGCGCGGCTTGATCTCCTGCGCGCTGCGCAGCAGCGGCACGGCGTCGGCGTAGCGGCCCATGCCCACCAGCACCTGCGCGTGGCGGATCTTCGCGTTCAACTCGAACGCCTCGATGCTCTCGGCCCGCTCGTAATAGAAGATCGCCCGGTCAGGTTCATGCTGCTTGGAATAGTGCTGGCCGAGCAGCATCAGGGCCTCGCCGTCGAGCGGGTCGAGCTTGACGATTTCCTCCAGCACCGCGGCGGTCTCGGCTGTGCCCTCGCCGTCGGCCATGCTCAACCGCGCCTCCAATTTGAGGAGTTTGCGGCGGTCAGACTCATCCACCGCGGCATCGGCTCCCATCCGCTCCCTGATGTGCGCCGCGACTTGCCGCGCCTGAGGCAGCGCGCCGCGGGCCGACAGCACCTCGGCCGCGCGCAGCGGCCGCGCGATCGACTTGTTCGGATCACGGTCCATCGCGCGCTGATACGCGCTGGCCGCGAGGTCCATCAGGTTGTCATTGACGTAGATGTCGCCGAGCGTGCTCAGGCTGTCGGTCGTGGCCTTGCCCAGCAGGTCCAGCACCTCAAGGTCCTCCGCGGCCTTGAGCGGCTGCTTCATGCCTAAGTACGCGTGCGCCTGCAGCAGCCAGAAGTCGGCCTTGTCGGGGTACTGCTCGATCAGCACGTTCAGCAGCGTGACGGCGTCTTCGAAGCGCTCCTGCTTGAAGACGCATCGCGTCAGGCCCAATCGCCATTCGGTGTTCTCGGGCTGCAGCAGCAGCGCGGTGCGGTAGGCCGCCTCGGCGGCCTGGTAGTCCTCCTTCGCGGCATACGCGAACGCGAGGAGGCCGTAGGAGTAACCGTCGCCGCCGCCGAGTTCGATCATCTTGGTGAAGGCGGTGATCGCGGCGTCGTTGCGGCCGTCGCGCACGTGAATCAAACCCAGATTGCGCCACGCGCGCCGGAAACTCGGGAACTTCGCCACCGCCTGCTGATAATTCCCCAGCGCCTCCAGCATCCGATCCTGCTGGAACTGGATTCCCGCCAGCGTGAAATCCAGGATCGCCGAGCACTCCGGCTTCATCTGCTTCATGAGCAGCGCCTCGGCCTTGGGCAGAT